>JBEBWU010000087.1:0-7511 GCA_040391985.1 Entomomonas sp.
GACGGGTGCAGATGCAACACCAGAAAGAGCTTTAGATTTGGCACGTAGTTTCCCAGGTATGCAAGGGATGGACTTAGCCAAAGTAGTAAGTGTTAAAGAAACGTATGAGTGGCGTACCAGTGTATGGAATTTGGAAACAGATAGTTGTCCAGAAATTCCTGCTAGCGACTTGCCTTACCATGTAGTAGCATTTGATTATGGTGTTAAGTTTAATATTTTAAGGATGTTAACTGCACGTGGTTGCCGTATTACGGTAGTGCCTGCACAAACCACTGCACAAGAAGTATTGGCATTAAATCCTGATGGTATATTTTTAGCTAATGGTCCTGGTGACCCTGCTGCTTGTGATTATGCAATTAAAGCAATTCGTGAGTTATTGGAAGAACATAATATTCCTATTTTTGGTATTTGTTTAGGTCATCAATTACTTGCATTAGCTTCTGGTGCTAAAACAGTAAAAATGCCACATGGTCATCATGGTGCTAACCATCCTGTACAAGATTTAAAAACAGGCGTGGTGATGATAACCAGTCAGAACCATGGTTTTGCTGTGGATGAAGGTACATTACCAAAAAATATTAGGGCTACCCATAAATCATTATTTGATGGCACGTTACAAGGTATTGAGCGTATAGATAAGCAAGCGTTTAGTTTCCAAGGCCATCCAGAAGCTAGTCCAGGACCACATGATGTGGCTCCTTTGTTTGATCGTTTCGTAGCTAATATGGCGGTTAATCGTTAAGGCATAACAATGTTTGAAAGTCTAGGTGTTATTAATTATTGGACATTTTTAGTGGCAACAATAGGCGTTATTTTATTGCCTGGCCCTAATTCTTTGTTCGTATTGGCAACTGCTGCGCAAAGTGGTGTATCTAAAGGATACCAAGCTGCTTGTGCGGTATTTTTAGGTGATGCCATTTTAATGACAGCCTCAGCGTTAGGGATGGCTTCATTACTTAAAACATGGCCTGTGTTGTTTTTAATCATTAAGGGATTAGGTGCGCTTTATTTATGCTATCTAGGCTTTATGATGTTAAAAGGTGCTTGGCAGAAGTTTCATAAGCCAGCGAATGCTGAGATTGAAGATGATGTGACAGTTAAGACCAGTGTTAGAAGCCCTTTTAAGAAAGCATTGTTATTAAGTTTATCTAACCCTAAAGCTATTTTATTTTGTATCGCTTTTTTTATTCAGTTTGTAGACCCTAATTATGCCCATACAGGGTTATCATTTTTAATCTTAGGGTTAACTTTACAAGCCTGTAGTTTTATTTATTTATCATTTTTAATTTTTGCTGGTGTATCTTTAGCTATGTGGTTTCATAAGAGAAAACGTTTAGCAGCTACAGCTACTGCCAGTGTTGGGGTTTTATTTGTGGGCTTTGGCGTTAGACTTGCCACTGCCTAAGTTAGATTAATTGAGAAGCACGAGAGAACCATGCCAAAACGTACAGATATAAAGAGTATCCTTATCCTTGGTGCAGGCCCTATTGTTATTGGTCAGGCTTGCGAGTTTGATTACTCTGGATCACAAGCATCTAAGGCTCTAAAAGAAGAGGGTTATCGAGTTATCTTAGTAAACTCTAATCCTGCTACGATTATGACTGACCCAGCGATGGCTGATGCTACTTATATTGAGCCCATTAAATGGCAAACAGTCGCTAAAATTATTGAAAAAGAACAACCTGATGCCTTATTACCTACCATGGGTGGCCAGACAGCACTTAACTGTGCCTTAGATTTAGAACGTCATGGCGTGCTAACTAAGTTTGGTGTGGATATGATTGGCGCTAATGCAGATACCATTGATAAGGCAGAAGATCGCTCACGTTTTGACCAAGCGATGAAAGCTATTGGTTTGGAATGTCCACGTTCTGGTATTGCTCATACTCTTGATGAGGCTTATGGTGTATTAGATCAAGTAGGTTTTCCTTGTATTATTCGCCCATCATTTACTATGGGGGGTACGGGTGGTGGTATTGCTTATAACCGCGAAGAATTCGAAGAAATCTGTACCAGAGGTTTGGATTTATCACCTACTAACGAATTACTGATTGATGAGTCATTAATTGGTTGGAAAGAATATGAAATGGAAGTGGTGCGGGATAAAAAAGATAACTGCATCATTGTTTGTTCTATTGAGAACTTTGACCCTATGGGGGTTCATACTGGTGATTCGATCACTGTTGCGCCTGCGCAAACCTTAACGGATAAAGAATACCAAATTATGCGTAATGCTTCATTAGCTGTATTGCGTGAAATTGGTGTGGAAACAGGTGGTTCTAACGTACAGTTTGGTATTTGTCCAGATACAGGCCGTATGGTGGTTATTGAGATGAATCCTCGGGTATCGCGTTCTTCTGCATTAGCTTCTAAGGCAACAGGTTTCCCTATTGCAAAAGTGGCAGCGAAGTTAGCAGTGGGTTATACCTTAGATGAATTACAAAATGATATTACAGGTGGTAGAACGCCTGCATCATTTGAGCCAGCGATTGACTATGTGGTAACTAAAGTACCTCGTTTTGCTTTTGAGAAATTTCCAAAAGCAGACGCACGTTTAACTACACAAATGAAATCAGTAGGGGAAGTGATGGCTATTGGCCGTACTTTCCAAGAGTCTGTACAGAAAGCATTACGTGGTTTAGAAGTGGGTGCTAATGGTTTTGACCCTAAAGTGGATTTATCTGCTCCAGAAGTTGAAAGTATATTGAATCGTGAACTAACAGTGCCTGGTGCTGACCGTATTTGGTATATAGCAGATGCTATGCGTGCGGGTTATTCAATTGAAAGAATTTTTGATTTAACTAAGATTGATCTTTGGTTCTTAGTGCAAATTGAAGAAATTATTAAGTTAGAGGAACAGGTTAAAACCCTTGGTTTAGCAACACTTGATAAGCCAATGATGCGTAAATTAAAACGTAAAGGCTTTTCTGATGCTCGTTTAGCTAAGTTACTAGGTATTAGTGAGAAAGCATTACGTGCTCATCGTTATAAATTAGATGTATTACCTGTTTATAAACGTGTTGATACCTGTGCCGCAGAGTTTGCTACAGATACGGCTTATATGTACTCTACTTATGAAGAAGAGTGTGAAGCTAATCCGTCTAGCCGCGACAAAATCATGGTGTTAGGTGGTGGCCCTAACCGTATTGGGCAAGGTATTGAGTTTGATTACTGTTGTGTACATGCAGCGCTAGCTATGCGTGAAGATGGTTATGAAACCATTATGGTTAACTGTAACCCTGAGACTGTATCTACTGACTATGATACTTCTGATCGTTTATATTTTGAGCCTGTTACCCTTGAAGATGTATTAGAGATTGTTCGTGTTGAAAAGCCTAAAGGGGTAATTGTGCAATACGGTGGCCAAACACCACTAAAAATTTGCCGTGCTTTAGAAGAAGCAGGAGTACCAATTATTGGTACTAGCCCAGATGCAATTGATCGTGCTGAAGACCGTGAGCGTTTCCAACAAATGGTAGAGCGTTTAAATCTTTTACAGCCGCCTAATGCTACTGCTCGTAGTGAGCAAGAAGCGATTGATGGTGCTGAAAAAATTGGTTATCCATTGGTAGTGCGTCCATCCTATGTACTAGGTGGTCGTGCTATGGAAATTGTTTACGATACTGAAGAGTTAAAACGTTATATGCGTGAAGCTGTACAGGTATCGAATGATAGCCCTGTACTATTAGACCATTTCTTAGACTGTGCTATTGAGATAGATGTGGATGCTATTTGTGATGGTGAAGATGTAGTTATTGGTGCGATTATGCAGCATATTGAACAAGCAGGTGTGCATTCTGGTGACTCAGCTTGTTCGTTGCCACCTTATTCATTATCGAATGAAGTGCAAGATGAAATTCGTAAGCAAGTAAAAGCAATGGCTTTGGAGTTAGGTGTAATTGGTTTAATGAATGTCCAATTGGCCTTACAAGGTGATAAGATTTATGTATTGGAAGTAAACCCTCGCGCTTCTCGTACGGTACCTTTTGTATCCAAGTGTATCGGTACATCACTGGCTAAAATAGCAGCTAGAGTGATGGCTGGTAAGAAATTAAAAGAAATTGGTTTTACTGAGGAAATTATTCCTAAGTATTTTAGTGTTAAAGAAGCGGTATTCCCATTTACTAAGTTCCCTGGCGTGGATCCTATTTTAGGACCAGAAATGAAATCTACAGGGGAAGTAATGGGGGTTGGTGACAGTTTTGCTGAGGCTTTTGCAAAAGCACAAGCAGGCGCTAATGAAATACTACCAAGTGAAGGAGGCCGAGCATTTATTAGTGTTCGTGAAGAAGACAAACTCATTGTAGCCAGTGTTGTGCGCGATTTAGTCGAATTAGGCTTTGAAATCGTGTCAACATCTGGTACTGCTAAAGTAATAGAGAGTGCTGGTTTACCTGTTAAACGTATTAACAAGGTAACTGAAGGGCGTCCACATATTGTAGATATGATTAAAAATGGTGAAATTGATTTAATCATTAATACTACAGAAGGTCGTCAGTCCATTGCAGACTCTTACTCAATTAGACGTAATGCATTACAACATAAAGTTTGTATTACTACTACTATTGCAGGCGGACAAGCGGTTTGTGAGGCACTAAAATTTGGTGTAGAAAGAAATGTACGTCGCTTGCAAGACCTTCATGCAGGAATAGTTTAACACATGAAAAAATTTCCAATGACTGTGCAAGGTGCAAAAGCCCTTGAGGAAGAATTAAAGTATTTAAAAACTGAACGTCGTCCAGAGCTTAGTAAAGCCATTGGTGAAGCCCGTGAATTAGGTGACCTTAAAGAGAACGCTGAATACCATGCTGCACGTGAACAGCAAGGTATGGTAGAAGCTCGTATTAGGGACATTGAAGCGAAATTATCTAATGCTCATATTATTGATATTTCGTCGATTCCACATTCAGGTAAGGTGATTTTTGGTTCAACAGTAGAACTTATCAATATGGATACCAATGAGTCTACGGTATATCAGATTGTTGGTGATGATGAAGCAGATATTAAAGAGGGTAAAATCTCTGTTAGCTCACCTATTGCCAGAGCCATTATTGGTAAAGAGGAAGGTGAGGTGATATTAATTCGTATTCCTAGTGGTGAAGTGGAATATGAAATAATTGAAGTGACGCATGTCTAATAAGAGATTAAATAGTGTCGAACGATTTGCTTGGGCATTTTTACAATCTCTTTGGGTAGGGGGAATATGGATAACCTTGCTGGTTATCTTTCCTACGCTCAATAAGTCTGTATTGGCTCCTATTCTTGCTTATAATGTAATAGCAGAGTTGGAGCCAAGAATTGTTTTAATAATATTGGTTTGTATTGTTTTACAGCTCTATTTGTTTATTAAAACATCAGGTTTTGGTTCATTATTTAAGAGTTCAATAGGGCTTGCTATATTAGCAGTATTGCTGGCCGCTATTGTCTTTTTAGGTGTGAATAGCTTAGGACTATTAGGTTATAAGTTACGTGGATTTTTATATTTTGTTATTGCGTTACTTGGCCTTTTTTTGATGTTTCATTTGCCACCTTGGTTACAAAAACAAAGAGAAATACCCTAGTTCATAAAGAATAATATTAATTTTCTCAGTGTTAAATATATTGTAATACCCTTAAACAGTTTTCTTATACTTTATACAACTTCAATAGGTTGTATATGCAATAATATGAATTAGTCACAAGTTTTAAGTTTGCTTAGCTACTAATAAGCAAGCTAGTAACTATAAAGTGAGTAATCATATGATCAATGAAATTCAAAAAAATGCTGATAGATTTACAGGTTTTGCAGATACCTATGAAAGTGCAAGACCAATTATGCCAGTGTATCCTGTAAAGATTATTATTCGCTATTTAGAGAAGCAACCCGATACAGTTATTGATTTGGGCTGTGGCACAGGGCTTTCTACGGTTGTATGGAAAGATTTCTGCAAACATGTGATTGGTATTGAACCAAGTTTAGATATGTTGGCTGTTGCTCAAAAAAAACAAAGTGGCAATATTAGTTTTATAAATGGCTATAGCCATGATACAGGGTTAGAAGATAATTGTACGGATGTGGTTATCTGTTCCCAGTCATTTCATTGGATGGAGCCAGTGACAACGTTAAAAGAAGTAAATCGTATTTTAAAAACAGGTGGAGTTTTTGCCACAGTAGATTGTGATTGGCCTCCTATTGCTAAATGGCAAGCAGAACAGGCTTATAATAATCTTTATGAGAAGGTAAAAAAAATGGAGATTGAATTACCTGATATAAAAGATACATTCACACGTTATGAGAAAGATAAACATTTATCTAATATAAGAGAAAGTGGCTATTTCAGGTACTCGCGGGAAGTGGTTTTTAGCAATACAGAAAAATGCACGGCTGAACGCTTTATCAATATTATATTGAGCCAAGGTAGTCTACAAACATTATTGAAAAAGCATCCTGAACTGATACAAGATGATATTGAAAGGTTTAGTAAGGCTATTAAAGATATTTTTAAACAAGAATCTTTTGAAATAGATTTCTCCTATCGTATGCGAATAGCTGTTAAATAATTTATTTATAATTAGTTACTTAGTCCAAGATCTTTTTGCAGTAAAAGTATTTGTTTTGTAGTCCATATCTTAATAGCGAGTAAAAATGGTTTGCCATAGGCGTTAAGGCATTGATTAAATTATTGAGGAAAAAATAATGTTAAAAAATAAAGTAGCGTTAGTAACAGGTTCAACCAGTGGAATTGGTAAAGCTATTGCAGAGGTCTTAGCTGCACAAGGTGCTAATATTGTGTTAAATGGTTTTGGTAAAGAAGAAGATATTAATACACTGATACAACAGATTCAAAAAGATTATGGTGTAAAAGTAGCCTATATGGGGGCTGACTTAACTAAGCCAGATGAAATAAAAATAATGATTGAACAAACCTATAAGCTATTTGGTAGCTTAGATATTTTAGTAAATAATGCAGGTGTTCAGCATGTAGCACCTATTGATGAGTTTCCTACTGAAAAATGGGATACTATTATTGCACTTAACTTAACTGCTAGTTTTCATACGATTAAACATGCATTACCCATTATGAAGAAAAATAAATGGGGACGTATTATCAATATTGCTTCTGCCCATGCATTAATTGCTTCACCTTTTAAATCAGCATACGTGGCAGCAAAACATGGCCTTGCTGGGTTGACTAAGACAGTTGCTTTAGAAGCTGCTGAGCATGGCGTTACGGCAAATGCTATTTGTCCAGGTTATGTATTAACACCATTAGTTGAGTCACAAATCCCAGATCAAATGAAAACCCATAATATGACCAAGGAGCAGGTGATTAAAGAGGTTCTATTAGGTGAACAACCTAATAAGCAGTTTGTTAAAGTTGAAGAGGTCGCAGGTATTGCTAGCTTCCTATGTAGTGATACAGCTAATTCTATTACAGGCGCAATGATTTCTGTAGACGGTGGCTGGACCGCTCATTAAACGTTGTAGTTACTGTTCTACTTAATTCCAAGTAGAACAGTGTATTATCCAG
>JBEBWU010000088.1:0-7436 GCA_040391985.1 Entomomonas sp.
CTTGATGAATCTGCTCCCATTATTCCTAAACCGAATACAATATTAAAAAATGCAGTAGATATTGTGCGTAATAATCCTATAACTGCTCGCGTACCTATTGCTACTATAATTGCCATAGAAGGCCCTTATCGCGCTATTAGACAAGGAACTAGCTTATTTGACTGGGTTGGCATGGATAGTTATAACGTGGACTCTGCCACTTATATTAATCAATTTATACGGTTTAAGTCTGATATGAATCTTAAATCAACTCAAAAAATTATGTTAATTCCACTTTGTTCTACATTAACTTGGTCTAATCAGCAACATAGTGCAGAAGCAATGTATAACTATGCAGTTTCTGATTCTTCGGTGGTTGCTATTATTCCCTTTATTTGGAGAAATCCAGGAATTGGTGCAGATGTGGTAGCTAGTTTAAGAGAACCAGCTCTTGCAGGGCTTCGTGCTGAATATGAGGCAGTGGGACGCCGTGTTAAATATGGTTATTAATTTAGACTAACCAAAAATAAAGTAATTTATATAAGTTCATAAAATTATTTTTATTAATTTGATAACCACTTATCTTTTGGATAAGTGGTTTTTTATTTTAAATAAAGCCTTAAAGCTATATTAGCGAATAAATAGTTTATAAACCAATTGCAGAAATTTATTTAGTTTCTTAAAGCGATAAGGTGGATAGATTAGCTTTGTGGTATTCAGCTTACCTTTGCTAAATACACTTCTGGCTTTGCTAAAGGTTAAAAAACCTTCGTAACCATGATATTGCCCCATACCCGACTGCCCCACTCCTCCAAAAGGCAGATTAGGTTGTGCGACTTGTAGTAAGGTGTCGTTAATAGCTACCCCACCTGATAAAGTATGTTGTAATACATACTGTTGTTCATCTTTATTAAAACCAAAATAATACAGCGCTAGGGGTTTTGGTTGGTTGTTAATATATTGCACTGCATCTGCTATATCGTTATAGGTCATGATGGGTAGTAAGGGGCCAAAAATCTCCTCTTGCATAACTTGCATACTGCTATTGACGTTTAATAGTAGGTAGTGAGGTAATAAACGATTGGTTAATTTTTCGCCCTCGTCTTTCTCAGGTAGCAATTTAATTGCCTCAGCCCCTTTCATTTCAGCATCGGTTAACATTGCCTGTAAACGGTTGTACTGTTTATGGTTAATAATGGTGGTTGCATCTGGATTATTAACTAAGCTTGGATAAAAACGCTTTATCACTTGCTTATATGTATTTACAAACTCATCAACACGATGTGGTGAAATCAGGACATAGTCTGGCGCTACACAGGTTTGCCCTGCATTCATTACTTTACCAAAAGCGATACGTTCTGCTGCCAGTTGCATGGGAACATCATCTGCAATAATAACAGGAGATTTACCACCTAGTTCTAAAGTTACAGGGGTTAAGTTTTCAGCCGCTGCTTTCATTACAGATACGGCTGTTTTACTTGAACCTGTAAATAGTAAATGATTAAAGGGTAGTTGGCAGAATTTTTGAGAAACTTCTTCACCGCCCTCCACTACAGCCACAAGGTCTTCTGTAAAAATTTCAGCTAGCATTTGTTTAATCAGCGCTGAGGTTGTGGGTGCATATTCACTGAGCTTAATCATTACTCGATTGCCCGCTGCCAATGCGCCCACTAGTGGCCCTATGGTGAGGTAAAGAGGATAGTTCCAAGGTACTACAATACCGATAACACCTAAGGGTTGAAAGTAAACCTTGGCCTTGGCAGGTTGGTAAGCAATACTGACTGATTGATGACGAGGTAATAACCAGAGTTTAAGTGAATCATGAGCATATTTAATACATTGTAGGCTAGGTAGAATTTCAGCAAGTAAGGTTTCATCTTGTGAGCGATTACCAAAATCTTCTGTAATAGCTTGCACTAGCTTTTCTTTATAGGCTATTAGTTGTTGCTGTAATGCTTTTAATCTATTTTGCCGTTGCTCAAGCGATGGCATAGGGTTTGCCCTAAAAGCTTGCTGTTGTAATTCTAGCAGGGTTTCTGATAAGTCTTTCTGAATATGATCAACTACTAGCGTATTAGGCATAAATGATGACTCCACTCGTCACTGAGTCATTAATAATTTCCGTTTATTATATAGTGAATTAGGAAAGTTAGTTATACAACAAAGATATAACAAAGGTGGGATTAATGCTGGCTAGTAGTAAACTAGCCAGCAGAGGTAATTACAGTGTTAATTTACGATTAGAGGCCTTAATAAATTCTTTCTTTAGGTCTTCATAGGTATGAACTGCTGGATATTGTGGGAACTCTTTAATCACATTATCTGGCGCATGGAATAGAATGCCTGCATGGGCTTCTTCTAGCATTGCAGTGTCATTATAAGAGTCACCAGTAGCAATACAGCGATAGTAAAGGCTCTTAAAGGCAATCACAGATTGACGCTTAGGATCTTTTTGACGAATTTGATAATCTACTACACGGTCTTGGTCATCAATCACTAAATTGTGGCATAACAAGGTAGGTGAACCGAGTTGACGAACCAATGGACGAGCGAATTGGTAGAAGGTATCTGATAAGATTACTACTTGAAAACGCTCACGTAACCAATCAACAAACTCAATGGCACCCTCTAATGGTTTTAAGGTAGCAATCACTTCTTGAATATCTTTTAGTTTTAAACCATTTTCATCTAAGATGCGTAACCGCTGCTTCATTAGTACATCATAGTCAGGGACATCACGGGTGGTTGCCTTTAACTCGTCGATTCCAGTTTTTTCAGCAAACGCAACCCAAATTTCAGGAATCAATACGCCTTCAAGGTCTAAGCAAGCGATTTCCACAGTTATTTCCTCAATAAAAATTAATAATAATTACCACATTAAATCATCAGGAACGGCAAAATCCTTGTAAGGATCATCATCATTTCCTTGTTCTGTTGACTCATTTAGCACGATAATGCGTTGAGCGTTGCGCTGTTGGATTTTAAGCGCTGTTTCACGGGGAATAATTTCATAATAACCTTCGTGACTCACAATAGCTAGGCTGCCCTTTACTAATTTGTCACGAATTAAATCGTTAACCGCTATTCGTTTTACTTTCTTATGATCCACAAAATTGTAGTAGTCTTCAGTATCCAAACGAGGTAAACGATCATTAACAATCAGTTGTTTAATTTCAGCAGCAATGGCTTTACGGCGCTTCTTCTCTTCTTGCTGTTGATTTAGCTCTTGATCTTTGGCTTGCTTTTCAGCTTGCGCTTGTTTAACAGCTTCTTCTTGTGAAGTGTCTTTAGCTAACTGCCCCTTATGTTGCAGTCTAGTTTCTTTTTGTTTTTGCTTAGAAGCCTGTTTTACTTGCTTTTCATTAACTAAGCCAGCTTTTAGCAACTGGTCACGTAGTGACATACTCATAATTCTAGCACTTAGAAAGGGGTTAATATTAAATAAAAGCTTATTTTACTGTATTCATTTTATTTAACAAAGCATTTACTTAAATTGCTTATAACAAATTGTTTTGTTTATATTTTTAATAGCTGAAGTTTGTTAGTTGATAGTTAACAAACTTCAACCTACTTAATTTATCAACTTATAGCTATTTCTATACAATTTTAGACGAGGCGAATGACTGAAGACAGTATAACTAGTACGGCAAAGTCATTCAACGACGTATAAAAATGCAGGGTAATAGCTTTATTACTCAAAAAGATCATCACCTGATTTAAAGCCTAGCCCTGGATGATTGTCAAAGCGCACTACGCCTATCGGTATAGCATTATTTACTGCTTGTTTTACTGCTGCTACCCCTTCAATACCAAAACCACCACATAATTCAATGGCATTAAAACCATCTGCTACCAGTGTTTTTGCTAATAGACAGGCTGCCGTATAGCTTTTTACTGCAAAGGTAGTTACATCCACACTGCCTGTAGCCACTTTAGCTTGATGAGTAGTTGCTTCTCCTTCAGGAGAAATAAAGATAAACGCCGCATTTATAGCCATTTTTTCACTCCTCTTAATTAAATAGCTTTACTAGCTTAAAAAAGATTTAAAGTGATTTATTGTAAAAATGCGTCCTAAAGTTTTTATCTTGCAAATAATGTAATGGCGTTGTTTGGGTGAATTGTTTAAATTGTTTTATAAAATGTGCTTGATCATAGTAGCCATGGGCTAGTGCGGTATCTAAATAATAGCTTTTGTGGGTTAATAATAACTGGCGTAGTGTTTTTTCAAAACGGCTAACACACTGGAAGTATTTTGCAGTAACCCCATAGTGTTCTTTAAACTTCTTTTGAAAATAACGGGTACTAAAGCTTAGCTGCTCAGCTATAGTATTTATTGCTAATGGCTCTAGCGTGTAATAGAGCTGATTAATCGCCTTATCCAACCATAATTGCTGTTTATGGTGGTTTTGTAGTTGTTTTAGTAAGAAGTCATTAAGTAAGGCTATCCATTGAGCTATGGTAGTCGTTTCTTGCATCTGTGCAATAAGCTGATTACCCTCCTCTCCCCAAAGTATTGATACACTGGTTGGTTGATCCACTAGATCAGCTAATGAATATTTACAAAAATGCCTTAATGCGCCATGTCTAAAACGGACAGCAAAAAAACTTGCCTTCGACTTTGTTGTTAATTGCAGTGAATGAAAGCGAGGCTGCAACAATACCCCAAGTGGCATGACGGTATGGGTATTATTTGAATGGATTGTTATGGTTGGGCTAGCATATTGGAAAATAAGCTCTGCCCCTGTGCCTGGTAACATAGTAGGTAGTTCTTGCTCACCTTCCCATATCCAATAGCGGTTAATATAGGGCTGTAGATGAGCAGAAGCTTTAAAGCTTGCTATTTTCATTTAATCAATAACTAGTTTGTTGCTTCATCCCTTAAAAAAATAAGTTTACTGGTAGTTGAATGCTCTTCTGAATAGTAATAGCCTTCGCTATCAAACTGTTTTAGTTGTTCAACCTCTTTCAGTTGGTTCTTGATCACATAACGAGCCATCATTCCTCGAGCTTTTTTAGCGTAGAAGCTGATAATTTTATATTGGCCATTTTTTAAGTCTTTAAAGTCAACATCAATGATTTTTGCATCTAACTGCTTGGTTTTTACTGATTTAAAGTACTCATTGGATGCTAAATTAAGCAATATACCATCACCCTGCTCTGTAATCGCTTTATTTAACCATTCGGTGATTTGCTCACCCCAGAATTCATAGAGGTCTTTACCTTTACTATTAGCTAGCTTAGTACCCATTTCTAAACGGTAAGGTTGCATTAAATCTAATGGACGCAATACACCATAAAGCCCTGATAAAATACGCAGATGTTTTTGAGCAAATTTATAATCTTTAGCTGAAAAGTCTTCTACCGCCAGCCCTGTATATACATCACCTTTAAAGGCTAATATCGCTTGCCGTGCATTTTCTGTAGTAAACTTAGTTGACCACTCTGCAAACCTTGCCACATTAAGCGCTGCCAACTTATCAGAAATACTCATTAAGCTTGCCACATCTTGCACAGAGAGCTTTTTCAGTTGTTTTATGAGTTGTTCTGATTGCTTGATGTGCTCTGGCTCTGTATGTTCTTTTAACTTAACTGGACTGGTATAGTCTAAGGTTTTCGCAGGTGAAATAACCATTAACATAAGCAAATAGCTCCAATACTATTAAAATAAATTAGTTATATCTTACCAATAAACTAGGTTATTCAGCAAAAGAAAGCCTGATGAAATTTGTTTATCTTGTTAATAGATTTTTAAAAATATAATTAAAGTGAGTTTTACCCTAGTGTGCTTTGCTTGCTCGACTTTTCATATATTCTAAAAGTTCTTCAACTTGATCAGAACATAATAAAGGGGCTATTTGAATAATCTCCTCATGGGGTAGTTCCCACCAAGGATGTGCTAATAACGCTTGGCATATATCTTCAGGAAAACGATAACGAATTACTTTGGCAGGATTGCCGCCCACAATTGCGTATGGAGGTATATCTTTAGTTACTACAGCCCTAGCTGCTACAACAGCACCATGGCCTATCGTGACACCAGAAAGTATAAAACAATCAGTAGCTAACCAAACATCACTACCAATAACCACATCACCTTTTGTTTCCTTATGAGTTGGAATATCAGGTAGCCTCATATAAAAAGGGAAGGTAGTAATAGATTTTGTATTGTGATTGCCCCCTAACAATATTTTTACACCACCAGCAATAGAGCAAAATGAGCCTATTTTTAAATGGACATCCTTATTACTATGATCGACTTGAGGTATGCCATAACTACCATAACCATATTCGTATTGTGGATAACGACGCTTAAACTTTAATGCACCCCTTTCTAATGGAGTGGCTTGTCTGAGTTGCCTTTTAAATTGCATACGTTGACATTTTTCTTTTAGCAAGCGAATAATATTCATAGCAGCGAATCTTTCTAGATTATGGATTTACTTTAATATCCAGAGCGGCTCTTGGATGTCGTTTATAGATAAGACAATAAAATACATTTTTTAATCCCTTAATATCTTTTACACGCCCTTTTATGAGTCTAGAAAAAATAAAGAAAAACATCGATAAACGAGATTTTCTTTTATAATTCAAACGATAAAGTATTGCATGATAAAAAAACTCCTTGCTTCGATGATAACTAGCCTGCTTATTTTCTTTAACATAAGTAGACAAAGAATGCTCTATCTGACCAAAACACCCACACTTTATTTGATCCTGTTGGGCTATTTGGCGAATATTAAGGAAAAAAGCTGTATCAATACCATAAAAAGCAAATCGCTCATCAAAAACCATTATATTATGTTGAGTAAACAAATCAATTAGCCGCCTACTAATCGCCATTCCTGATGTCACAGAAGTTATTATTGCGGCATCTACCTTTTTTTGCTCCAAAATAGCTTGCTTGCTTTTCCTATTAAAAGGAAATCTTACTATATTCTGTTGACCAGCTGCATAAACAATAGGCAGTATTAAATCCAAATCTTGATGTTTTGCAATAGTTATAAAAAAATCTTTATTTAATTGTGTATCTTGGTCTAGGGGAATAAAAAAATCTGAATCTTGCTGCTGTAGTACAAAGTTATATATTTTACTTAATGGTAGATTTCTTATATCTTGATAAGTTGTTACTGCAATTCCCTTGTGTATGGCTTTAGCTACATAACTTGTTAATTCTTCATTATTTAATAAACTTGAACCATTATTCCAAATTGTAAGCTTGAGATCTACTTGAGTTAAGTCTGCCCCCAAAATACTTTGTAAAGTATCACTTTGTTGACAGGTTGAGTTATATAAAATGACTAAAATAGATAATTGCATGCGTTAAAAGACTTTCTATACCCATAAAAAATGTAAGTGTAACACTATAAAAGTGCATTAATCATTATTTTTGATTACATTGTGAATATCAATCACTAACTCTGCTCTCGAATGCTTTTTAATATTAATACAATATAAAA
>JBEBWU010000089.1:0-7422 GCA_040391985.1 Entomomonas sp.
GCATTAAGTCATCATTTTCATATTGTAATGATGAGGTATCAATAGATACTTTACTGGCGTATTCTTTAAAGCCTTGTGGGAGTTTTTCAGACCATAAGATGGTGATATTCGGCTCTGGAGAGGGGCCCATCGTATACAGGGTATTTAAGAAACGGAATGAGTTTTTAGTGACTAATGTTCTTCCGTCTAACCCTATGCCACCAATAGATTCAGTTGCCCAAATGGGGTCACCAGAAAACAGTTCGTCATATTCTGGGGTACGCAAGAAGCGAACCATCCGCAATTTCATCACAAAATGGTCGATAAATTCTTGTGCTTGTTGTTCAGTAATCACACCATTATCCAAATCACGTTGGATATAAATATCAAGAAAAGTGGATACTCGGCCTAGCGACATAGCGGCGCCATTTTGTGATTTAACAGCGGCTAAGTAACCAAAATAAGTCCACTGAATAGCTTCTTGGGCAGTAGTGGCTGGCGCTGAAATATCATAGCCATATTTAGCAGCCATTTGCTTAATTTGGTTTAATGCTTTGTGTTGTTCTGTGATCTCTTCACGTAAACGGATTGTCGCTTCTAAGTCGGTGCCTTGTTCTAAATCAGCTTGCAGTGAATCGAATTGTTTACGCTTATCAGCCATTAAAAAATCAATGCCATAGAGTGCTATACGGCGATAGTCACCAATAATACGCCCACGCCCATAAGCATCTGGCAAACCGGTAATAATCCCTGATTTACGGCAAGCGACAATTTCAGGTGTATATACATCAAATACCGCTTGGTTATGAGTTTTACGGTAGTTAGTAAAAATCTCTAATACGGTAGGGTCTAGGTTACGATTATAGGCTTGGCAAGAGCTCTCGATCATCCGAATACCACCAAAAGGGATAATCGCACGTTTTAGTGGTTTGTCAGTTTGTAAACCAACAATGGTTTCTAAAGATTGGTTGATGTAGCCAGCATCATGGGAGGTAATCGTAGAAACAATTTGCGTATCAAAATCAAGCGGTGCTTTAGTGGTGTTTTCAACTTTTATACCCTCTAGAACCTCATTCCATAGCCTAGTAGTTGCTTCAGTTGCATTTGTTAGAAAAGCTTCATCGCCTTCATAGGGGGTATAGTTGGCTTGAATAAACTCGCGTACATTAACTTCATGTTGCCAGTTAGTACCTTTGAAATCCTTCCATGCAACTGTTTGTTTATCAGTTAAAATGCTCATATTTATTTCCTTAGGATGTTGGAAAAAAATCGATAACTTTGTTGGCTTGGTAAAGCAGCAACAAAACAGCAATCACTTATTAGGTGCTTTTTGAGCAGTAAGTGATTTTTTGTAAAACGTGAGGCTTTTTTGATGGGTATAATAAGCTTACGGACTATTATCCCATACAACTCAGTAGATAAAAAGAGGCAGCTAATCATTATGTTAGCTACCTAAACTGGTTCCGGCGACGTGTACTTGAATCATATTGGTACTACCCCTCGTACCAATCGGAATGCCTGCGGTTACTTCCACAAGATCACCTGTTTTAATATGACCAGCGTCTAAGCAACATTGAATCGCTTCTTTGGTCATCGTATCAGTGTTGTCACTGGATTTGCCTTGCACAGCGATAACTCCCCAAATAAGTTGTAAACGCCTAATGGTTTTTTCATGAGGGGTCACTGCAAAGATAAAAGGTTGTGGTCTATATCTGGATACCATTTGTGCGGTAAAACCACTTTCAGTTGCTGTAATAATGCCTTTAATATTTAATTCGACGGCAATTTGCACTGATGCATGGCTGATGGCATCCGTTGTATTGGTTCGTTTAAACCCTGAGCGAACTAGCTCCGTTTCACAGTCTATAGCTTGCTCGGTACGCTTAGCGATGGATACCATTGTTTTAACCGCTTCTACAGGGTATTGTCCAGAAGCGGTTTCGCCACTTAGCATAATGGCATCTGTACCATCTAAAATAGCATTAGCTACATCACTGGCTTCTGCTCGAGTGGGCCTTGGGTTAAACATCATGCTTTCGAGCATTTGAGTAGCGGTAATAATAGGTTTACCTAGCTTATTACATAACTTAATCATGGCTTTTTGAATAAGTGGCACTTCTTCGGCTGGTATTTCAACCCCTAAGTCGCCACGAGCAACCATAAGACCATCCGATACTTCTAAAATTTCTGCCATATTTTTGACGCCTTCGGCATTTTCAATTTTAGAAATAATTTGAATGCTTGATTGATGTTCTGCTAATATTTTTCTTATTACTTCTACATCAGAGGCGCGCTGTACGAAAGAGGCGGCAATAAAATCAATATCTTCCTCAATGCCCAATAGAATATCGTCAATATCCTTTTCTGAAACAGGTGGTAATCCTAAACTAACGCCGGGTGTTGCAATGCGTTTTCTGTCGCTAATAGTGCCGCTGTTTTCAACAATGGTTACTATTTGATTACCTTGAATAGATTGTACCGTTAGCTCTATCAAACCGTCGGCTAATAAAATTTTATTACCTATTTGTACTTCTTGCGGTAAGTTCTGGTGATTGATAGAGGCTATTGTCTCGTCACCTACTAGTTCTTCTGTTACTAAGGTAAAGGGTTGCCCTTTTTTTAGGCTCGCTTTGCCATTTTTAAAGCAGCCTAAACGCATTTCTGGCCCTTTGGTATCCAGCATAATAGCTATTGGAATGGCTACGCGTTTAGCAGCTGCTCTAATAGCACTTATCCTTGCTCGATGATCTTGATGGCTGCCATGAGAAAAGTTAAATCGAGCTACATTCATCCCATTAATCAACAATTGTTCTAAAACTTCAGGTGTATCGGTTGCTGGGCCTAAGGTACATACGATTTTAGTCTTTTTCATGATTACTTCCGTTGAATAACATTCAGACTTCTGCTTTTACTAGCTGATAAAAAGCTAAATTAATAAATATATTATTAGCTAGATTTATAGCTCATTTAGAAGTGTAATCCTTAGCAAAGAGAATAACATTGGGCAATATTCCAAGATTACTTCATTACTTTTTTAGAAAAATGTACAAACTCCCAATAGGTAATATTTAATAATCTAGATAAGTTAATTAGAACTCTTGAGAAACCTTTTAGTGGAAAATGGATTTTTAATCATAATGTTTTTTATATTATAAGTTTTGTGTCTTGTTGGCTTAAATTAACACAATAAGATAACTAGGCAGATGGCTAATAATGTTTAGATGAATATTTAATATTTATAAAAATTTTAAGTCTTCATTAGCAAATTATAAAAGAATTAAAATATATGGCTGGTTTTCATACTAATGTTAATAAAATTAATATATTAGACTTTGGTCGCTGTTGTCTAGTTGGTAGATATTAGATTAGATTAATCACATAAATTTCGTTTTAAATCATGCCTATTTCTGATTTCTTTTTGTAATGTAGTTCGTATTATTTTTTACTTATATTGAGTCAGGATTATATAAATATTATTACAACTTGCAGTAATTGTTAGTTAGTTTGAAGTTGATATTTATTTGACAAGGAATTAGCTTAATAAGAGATTACTGAGTTATGTTAGAAATATCAGCTGTATCTGTTTTAGATAATGTAAAACCAAAATTAACACCTTACCAATTAATTCTTCACTATAAGTGGTTACAGAACTTTTTACACAATAATGATAATCTTATTAGTAGTGAAATTGGTTTTGATAAAAAAGTGGCTTTAGGGAAAGATTATCTTTTTATCACAATAATATTTATAGGTCTGTATATGCGTTTAACTCTAATGGTAGATAAATGGAGTGCTGACCTAAATTCAGCTTTTTGTGGGAATTCTTATACAGAAGCGCAGTCATTATTAAAAAAAGAAGAATTTACCATTCACTAATACCCATGATGACAAATATTACAATGTTGCAGATTATTTAAATCATATGGAAAAAGGATAACTACTAACAGTAATTGTTTAGTGGTAAATGAGGAAAATATCATGAATAGCAAGAAGCCATTACTTATTTTATTCCCTTTTGCTGGAGGTAATGCATTATCTTATAGAGGGATGTTGGAACCATTGCAAACAGTTTATGAAGTAGTAACACCTGAGTTACCAGGCAGGGAAACTTTATCAAATACACCATTAATAGATGATATAAGTACATTAGTAGATTATCTTTTTATGAATGTGATTGAGCCTTTAGAATTAGATAGACAATATATATTTTATGGTCATAGTATGGGGGCATTATTAGCCTATCTTCTAGCTAATAAGATTAAACAAGAAAATCTACCACATCCAACACATCTTATTGTTTCAGGGCGAAATGCACCTTGTTTTAGAAGAAGTAAATTCATTCATCATTTGCCATCCACAGAGTTTTGGGATTCTTTAAAAACCATGGGGGGGGTTCCTGATGAGTTTTTAGAGTATCAAGAATTGAAAGATTATTTTGAGCCTATTATTAAAAATGATTTTAAGTTGGTAGAAAATTATAACTACACAATAGCTAAATATAGTTTAGATATGCCTATGACAGTAATCTATGGAGATCAAGAGGAAATGACCCAAGAATCTGTTTACGCGTGGCAACAGGAAAATAAACAACCTATTAATTTTATTGAAATGCAAGGTAATCATTTTTTTATTTTTGATCATATGCCAGTATTAACTGATTATTTAACATCAATTGTTAAATAAGGTCGAAGTGATAAATTAAATATCTTTTACTTTGTAAATTACAAACCATTGAATAAACACAATCAATGGTTTTATGGTATAGGCAACTATCGCGTAGCACTGTTAACAAATTGCCAGTAAAGACCTTTCTGTTCAAGCAGTGTCTGATGACTACCTTGTTCGATAATTTTGCCAGCATCCATCACCACAATCATATCCATTTCATTTAAGCTGGTTAAGCGGTGGGTTACCATAATTAAGGTTTTATGTTGGGCATGTTGTTTTAAGATGCGTAATATTTGCTGTTCTGTATCAGCGTCTAAGCCATTGGTTGGCTCATCTAATAAGATCAGTGGTGCTTGATGCAATAGAGCTCTAGCAATACCTATACGAGTTTGTTCACCACCTGAAAGTTGCCTGCCACCTTCACCTAACCACTGGTTAAGACCATCGCCTTCAAGCAAATTACTAAGTCCTACTTGATGTAAAACTTCTATAAGTTGTTGATCGGTAGTATCTGCATTGGCAATTAGAAGATTATGTCGTAGTGTGGCGCTAAAAATATACACGCGTTGTGTCACTACCGAGATCATTTGTCTTAAAGTTTGCTCATCGTAGTCGGGTAGTGCCGTTTGGTTAAGGGTAATTTGTCCTTGTTGAGGATCCCATGCACGGGTTAATAGCTGTAGTAATGTCGATTTACCACAACCTGTTTTACCCAGTAGCGCAATATGCTGACCAGCAGATAGTTGTAAATTGATATTGGTTAATACATTCTGTGGTTGGTCAGGATAGCTAAAAGAGATATTGTCTAGTTGTAAACTGGCTTGAGGTAAATAGTCTGCTTCTGCTTTGGTAAAAGTAACATCAGGTTGTTGTGATAATAGTTCGTTTACTCGTTTAGCAGATGAGGTAACTTGGCTTAAATGTAAGAAGGCAGTTGCTACAGGTGCAATAGTTTCAAAAGCAGCTAGCGAAGCAAAGGTAAATAAGGCAATCAGTGGGTTTAAGGTATGGTTGGTGCCAACCCCATTAGCTGCTAACCACAGTATAAGAACAGTGGTTAGGCCAGACGCTAGAATAATAAATGATTGCGATAAGCCAGTTAATGAAGCTTGTTTTTGCTGAGTGTTTAACCACTTAGTTTCAGTATTATTTAATTGTAAGCGAAAACGCGCTAGTGCATTAAAGATAGCGAGTTCGGCTTGCCCTTGTAGCCAAGCAGTAAGTTCTGTTCGATATTGGCCTTTTAATTGGGTTAGGCTAATGCCTATAGGGTTACCTGAGTAATAAAAGATAACAGGGGTAACTAATACTAGTATAGTGAGTATAAAGCCTAGGGTTAAAGCTAGGCTGGCATCAATAAATAATAAACCAACCGTAATGATAAAAATCACCATAATAGCGCTGACTATTGGTGAGATTAGGCGTAGATAAAGATGGTCTAGGGTATCGATATCAGCTACTAAGCGATTTAATAGTTCGGCTTGTTTAAAGCGGGAGATAGCACCTGGAGTTAGTGGTAGTAATTTTCTAAAGGAAAAAACACGTAGTTTAGCTAAAATTCTAAAGGTAGTATCGTGGCTAACTAAGCGCTCGCCATAACGAAAAACAGTACGCAGAACTGCAGAGCCACGCACCCCCGCTGAGGGTAGTAAGTAGTTGAAGGTAACGCCCATAATACCTGCTACAGCGGTTGAAGCTAAAAACCAGCCTGATATGCTTAGTAGGCAAATACTGGCAAGTAAGGTGAGGATAGCTAGCAAAATACCGATTGCTATTTTTCGCCAATATTGGCGATAAAGTTTTAAGAAAGGATATAAATCACGCATTGCTTAAATCTCCTCTCTTTGGTTAGCTAATAATTGAGCAAAAGCACCATCAATGCGACTAAGCTCTTGATAATTACCTGTTTGTATAATTAATCCTTCATCCATTACCCAGATAGTGTCATAGTTAGCCGTATCTTTTAACTGGTGGGTAATCATAATTGTTGCTTGATATTGTGCCGCTTCGGTTAATGATTGCATTACTAACATTTCACTATTAGCATCTAAACTAGCAGTTGGTTCATCTAATAACAATAGCTGACAAGGCATTAATAAGGCTCTAGCAACGGCAATACGCTGCGCCTGTCCTACTGATAATCTAGTGGCATATTCACCCACTGAGGTTTCAATACCATTAGGTAGACGCTCTAAAAACTCATCAACATAAGCTTTTTTAATGGCAGTAGCTAATTGCTGTTCAGAGGCGTTTGGATTAGCTAGTAAGATATTTTGTTTAATGGTTGTTTCTGGTAAATAAGGGTTTTGCCCAACCCAACTGAGCTGTTTACGCCAGTTCTCAATATCCAGCTGATTAAGCTCAATACCGTTAACAGTTAAAGAGCCTCGATAGGGTAGAAACCCTAGTAATAGATTAAATAAAGAACTTTTGCCTGCACCACTATGCCCAACAATAGCAATTTTTTGCTTGCTGTTGATGGTAAAAGATAAAGGGCCTGCTAATTGCTGACCCTGTGGTGATAGAATAAATAACTCGTTAGCAGTAATGGTAATCTTATCTGGATTATCAATTACTTTATCGCCTACTAAGGGATTATTATTTTCGTGCGCTAAAAATGTCACTAATGATTCAGCGGCACCTATTGCCTGTGCTTTGGCATGGTAGAAAGTACCTAAATCTCTTAATGGTTGAAAGAATTCAGGGGCTAATATTAAGGCAAAAAAACCAGCAAATAAGGTAACCCCTAAGCCATAGTGACCAAAATTAAGGTCA
>JBEBWU010000090.1:0-7394 GCA_040391985.1 Entomomonas sp.
TCATTGCCACATCTTAGCTTCTGTAAAAAAGCATTACCGCCTAAATTATCCATTTGTTTACGAATAAAAACACCGCGAGAATTTATATAGGTTGTTGGTTTGGCAGGGTTCCAATTTCTTGGGTTGGGCAATACAGCGGCTAATAGACTAGCTTGCTCTTTAGTTAGCTTTCTAGCAGTAGTATTGAAATAGTATTGTGCGGCAGCTTCTGCACCAAAAATACCATCCCCCCATTCGGCACTATTTAAATAAACTTCAAGAATTCGTTCTTTTGACCAAAGTAACTCAATCCAAGCTGTAAACCAAACTTCTACACCTTTACGAAACCAACTACGGCCAGACCATAAAAAGATATTTTTAGAGACTTGTTGACTAATAGTACTTGCGCCTCTGAGATTACCACCATCCGCATTGTGTTTTAATGCTTGTTGAATGGCCTCCATATCAAAGCCATGATGATAAGGAAAATTTTGATCTTCTGAGGCAATAACCGCTAACTTTAAACTATCGGAAATCTCATACCAACCTTTCCACTCCCTACGAAACTTTAGGTCGTCTCCAGCCTGCCAACTTTCAATTTTACGCTCGACCATTAATGAAGTGCCAACAGGATTAATCCAACGCATACTTAACACAAGCAATACAGAAATAACTAAGATTCCTATTACTGAAAAAATAGTAAACCAGAATAGTTTCTTAAAAAACTTACGGATCCATTGTAGAATTTTTATTAATTTCGCCATATCTTTCAAGTAAGCAATAGAATAGGTAAAAGTATAACATCTTACTGAATGGAAAACTCAATAGTTGCTGTTTGACCTAGCTCATCTAATAAAGTTAATTGTTGTTTACCAGCTTTTATAAAAGCCCTATTAAAAGACTCATCAGGCGCAGTTTCTTCAATTAATTCGCCATTTAAGAACCACCAGCGTTGCCCTGCGCCCCCTAATGAAGAAAGTTTTAATGTTAAAGGTTCTGTATTAATTGCAGGTAAGCGTAAGCGATCACCATCCCTTACTCCAACAATAAAAAGAGGTGCTGCTTTGGCTGGCAGTAAAGGTGGACAAGCTTTATCTGCTTTAGGTAAGCGACGGTTACGACGTTCAGTATAAATAAGCCAAGGCTCCAAAGGAGCTGGCCATAAATCAATACGCTTCTCAATAGCACCATCACAATCAGCCGCTACTTGTAAACCTTTGCTATTAACCCAAATAGTTTGGCTAATCCCTGTACCAAGTGGTTGGTCAGCTGCTTGCAAGGTAGGGGGCGTTAAACCGTCTAATGTCCATGCAAAACGTTCTTTACGACAATTAGTATCTTTAACGGCTAATGGTTGACCTGAAGGCCAACAAATAGCAGCCACTCCTACACTCGATGGCTGATTACTTTCTGTAACTGATAATGCTTTGCTTGTACTTTGGTTAATAATAAGGTCATGTACTTGTAATAATAGAGGTGTTGCTGAAGCTACCCCAAACTGACCAGGCACAGGTGTCCCATCAGGTCTGCCTATCCATACACCTACCAAATGACGAGGCCCTATACCTACTGCCCAAGCATCTCTAAAGCCATAACTAGTTCCTGTTTTCCATGCTAATACACTACGTTGTACTAACCTTGCTCGTTCATCTCTATCTGGTTCTGTTTGGCCTGATAATATACGCCTTACTACCCAAGCTGAACCTGCTGATAATAATGGTCTTTCATCTAAGGCATCAGTAGGCTTAAAACGTAGTTGTGCTACTTTACCCTGACGAGCAAATGCACTATAACCCATAACTAAATCTTCTAGCTTGGTACCTACACCCCCTAAAATAACGGATAAATTAGGTTCTGCCATGGGTGGTAATGATAAATCTATTCCTGCCCCTTTTAACTCACCATAAAAACGTTTTGGACCATAAGCTTCAAGTAACTGTACAGCAGGTAAATTAAGCGACATGGACAAAGCTTCACTAGCCGATACAGGCCCTATAAAACCTGCCGAGAAATTACCAGGTTTATAATCACCATAGCGTCTTGGTACATCTTGTAATAAGGATTCTGAGTGAATTAAACCTGCATCCATTGCCATTGCATAGAGAAAAGGTTTTAAGGTTGAGCCTGGTGAGCGAATGGAGGAAACCATATCCACATGACCAAAACGCTTATCATCAGTAATATCTATAGAGCCCAGATAAGCTTCCACTTCCATCGTTTGATGATCTACTACTAAAATGGCAGCCGAAGTATATTCTGGTAAGCGCACTTGCCAATTCTTTAGCAAATCCTCCAAACGGCGCTGCAAACTAGCATTGATAGTACTTTGAATAATAGGTGTTTGACTGTTGTTATATAGCCTTCTCGCTAATAATGGTGCCATCTGCGGTTCTTGCCGCTCCGTTAAGAAAATATTTTCTTGCTTTATTTCATCAATAACAGACTGTGGCCATATTTTAAATTCAGCCAAACGGTTTAACACTTTATCTCTCGCTAACTTCGCGCGCTCAGGATAACGATCTGGTCTTAATCGACTAGGTGCTTGTGGTAATACTGCTAATAATGCTGCTTCTGCTTGGGTAAGTTGATCTGGTGGTTTTCCTAAGTAAGCCCAACTAGCTGCGGCCACTCCTTCAATTGTTCCACCATAAGGAGCACGATTAAGGTATAAAGTGAGTATTTGATCTTTGCTCAAATGCCACTCTAACTGCATAGTACGAAAGATTTGTCTCACTTTTCCCCAATAAGTTCGAGGGTGTGGCTCAATTAACCTAGCCACTTGCATAGATAAAGTACTACCTCCTGATATAATCTTACCACCTGTTAGGTTTTGCCAAAATGCTCTACCTAAAGCGATTGGATTAACACCTGGATGTTCATAAAACCAACGATCTTCATAGGTTAATAACGCTTCAATATAGGCAGGAGAAACTTGTTCAATAGTAATTGGATAACGCCATACACCATCCTTATCAGCAAAACGCCATAGAGGTGTACCATCACTGGCTAAAATAATACGAGCTACACCATCCTCAGGCATAGGTAATGGATATAGTTTATCAAGTACCCATAACAACCCAACAATGATAATTGGAATGGATACCCAAATTCGCCAATGTCTACCAATAAAACGAAAAATAGCCAAGCTAACCTACTCTACAAAACAAAAGGCGTACTTAGTACGCCTTTTAATTAACTACCTAATACTTAGTGAGGCTTCACAATCAGTAATGCAGGTGCATCACTAGTAGCTTGCCAATTAGGACGGTACATAGACTCCACTACTGCAGGAGGTACACGATACTCACCAGGTGTTACCGCACGTGCTAAATATAATATATCTGTTGTTTGGTTAGAATAGTTATAACCAAGATCCAACTGTATTACATAGCGATCATCACGGAATTCTTGGTGTGCAATACGCGCTCTCTGCATTGATTTTAAAGATTCCTTAATAGTATCAGCTGCATCTTTTAAACTCGCTGACGCTTGTGCTAGATTTTGATTTTCTAACTCTAAACCTGCTGGCAATAAATCTACCAATAACGCATCAGTAATACGTTGTTTAGTGGCTAGTTTAATCCGCACAATCACTAAGTCACCACTTCTTACATTAGCAAGATTAAGCACTCTACCATTTAAATCTAAATACTGTTTAGAAATAGATAGACCATCATTAGTAGTAGCCCTAGGTGCCTGGCTAGGATAACCTGTTACATTCACTGTTTGATATAAAGGTACATCTGTAGTTTTGTTCACTACTTTTAAAGTAGTAATCTTACGCATTTCTTCATCAGACAGTTTTATGCTAGGTTGTTTATCCGTAACTGTATACTTATTACCAGCTACCTCAACCTCGGCTTGCCATGCTTTTTCAGGTGTTAAAAGAACACGATAACCTGCTAAGAAAATAGCATTGCGTTCTTGTGTAGATAACCAACGTTTATTAGCTATATCTTGGCTTAACGTAAACATACGGTTATATACAGTGTCCGCACTACCCATTTGATGTTCTTGGAGAAGCGCAAGGATTAACGCATTATCACGCACCTCACTACCATAATCGCCAATCCACCAATAGCTTCTTGAGTTATCACGTGTTTTTACTAACCCTTCTTTTAATGCTTGTTCTGCACGGGTATTGTCACCCATTAATTTCAATGCAGCAGATAACTGTACTAAAGAAAGACCAGAAGGTGCTTGACTACGACGATCATATAAAGCACGTAATGCACCTAATGGAGCTTGTTTAGAACGGGCTAATACATAACCTGCATAAGCTTGTGCAGCAAAACGAGTAGCCGTCACATTATCGGTATAGTAAGGATCAATACTATTGTTATTTTGCACATAATTTAGAATACGTTTTACTGCATTTTGTAATGGTTCTTCAGGTACTGAGAAACCACGCTCACGCGCACGTAATAAGAAATCAGTTACATAAATAGATAACCAATAACCCTCTTCACTATCATTACTCCATAAACCGAAACTACCATTATGGCGTTGCATACCCAGCAAACGACCAATACCAATCTCAATAGCATTACGACGTTGTTCATCAGTTTGATCAGTAGTAACACTCAAACGTTTTAATAACTCAGTACTTGAGTAAAGTGATGGATAGAGACCACTGGTAGTCTGTTCCGCACACCCATAAGGATAAGCACGTAACGATTGAATTTGTTTAGATAAATTCAATGGTGGTTGACTTGTTAATTGTACCAAGCCTTCCCTACCATCCATTTCTGTACCACTCAGTACTGCGGTTGGAATATTCCAAGGTGAACTTTCTAAAACGTTTTGGAACGTTTCCAAATTAGCAGGATACGCAGGTCGTGTGCCTATACTCCATGTCCGCTTGATATCTGGTGCTGCCTTACCTTCAACAGTAATACCAGCAACAGTAACGGTTACCTTACCTACTCCCATACCCGATAAAGCTTTTACAGGAATAGTTAATGTTTTACGTTCACCTTTTGCTACAGTAACTTCTTGAGGTTTACTATTAACTAAAGTAACAAATCCTTCTGAAGTTAAATTTACTGATAACTTCTGTGGTTTCTCAGTTAAATTAGTAATATCTAACGCTAAGGTAGAACTATCACCACCAGCTAAGAAACGAGGTGTAGAAAGCTCAGCAATAATAGGTGCAGCAACCACTGTTTTTGCTTCTGACATACCAAAAGCATTATCAGTCCATGCCTGTCCCATTAACCTTAGCTCACCGTTAAAATCAGGAATAGCTAAAGATACTTCGGCTTCACCATTTTCATTAACCTTTACAGGTTTACTTTGTAAAGCAACAATCATCACATTAGTATCTGGTTTCTTGCCACCTTTAGCCAATGCTGCGTCACCACCGAATGACAATGAACCAATACGACCTTGCCCCGTTTCAATAAGCTGACCATATACATCTAACTGATCCGCACCATATGCTTTACGGCCAAAGATACCAGCAAATGGATCGGGTGTTTTATAATTAGTAATATTTAAAATACCAACATCCACCGCAGCAACTAAAACAGTGGCATTCTTAATAGGATTACCTTGACTATCTTTTGCTTTTACCTTCACCACTAAGTTTTGTGAAGGTCCCATTTTTTCTGGTGCAACTAGTTCAAGGCTAACTTTACGTTCTTGACGATCTAATGGTAAATGTAAAAGGCCTACCGCACGTTTAGGTGTAGCTCCAACCTTACGATCACCAGGACGAACTATTAAAGTAGAAATATATAAATCATGACGCTGCCATTTGCTATCGATAGGAATTTCAAAGGTTTTACCAGTAGCAGGCACATCTATCGCTTGCCACCATAATAAACCATCTGAAGATTCAATCATTAAATAGCCATTACCAGCTGCTGGTGGAGTAATAGTAATCTTCGCTTTATCTCCATCTTTATAAGCTGGTTTATCAAGTGCAACTTTTACTTGATCTGGACGGACTGCACCACCTTCTTCTGTATTTTCTTGCCATGAATAACCAGCACGGAATTGGTAATTAGAAACTAAACCAGTTGCTGGATTCTCCACTTCCAAACGGTAATAACCCCACTCAACAGGATAAGTTAATTTAGCGGTAGTACCTTTAGCAATACTGATTTGCTGCTCATCCATCATTAAGTCTTTTTGATTATAATTGCTATCCCAGCCATCACTGTCTGAATAGTACCAATAGTAATCACGACGCTCACGAATGAAACGTACTTTTAAGTCTTTAGCCGCTAATTTATCACCTTGAGCATCAGCTAATAACACCTCAAACTCAACTGTAGTATCATAATCCACCTCTTTATCTTTAAATAAAGGACGGATACCTACTAATTGTTTTGCAGGCCATACAGATTGAACAACACGACGTACAATAGGACGACCACCACTCTCTTGCAAACTTGCTTGCACAATTAACTGCAAAGGTGATTTTACTTCTTTCCATTGACTATCTAATTGAATAGTTCCTTTACCATCCTTATCTAAAGGAAACTCACTAAAATCGATATTTTGAGATAAATACTTCTCATTTAAATCACCAAAATAGTAACCTGGTAACTTAGCAACACCTTCTCTTAATGGACGAACATATACCTGACCACTTAGTAAGTTACCACTAGCAGGTGCGCCATAAAGATATCGACCATTTACACCAACATACATATTATCTGCTGGGGCTAATGGCTCTTCATTTGCTTTTAATTCTAAAGCAAGACGTTCTGGTAAAAAGTCTTCAACATTAAAGTTATAATCTTCAACCTTTTTATCACCAATTTTTACTAAGAAAGACCAACGTCCTGTTTTTGCATCACTAGATACTTTTAACTGATATTGATAAAAACCTTGTTGTGTTGCTTTCCATACAAAACTACGTACAACGGTACCATCAGGACTACGCACTTCAACATTAACAGGCATATCCTTAACTTGATTACCGTCTTTATCACGTAGTAACGCATTAAATAGTACAGTTTCACCAGGACGATACAAGTCACGAGGACCAAATATAAAGAATTGGAAAGCTGCATCTTCTGGACCAGTCACAGTGAACTCAGATAAATCAAGTGCTGATGTTTTTAAACGTAACATCGTAGTTTGGCCATTGTGAGCAGCCAAAACTATATCTGCATCACTAATATTCGCTAACTCAGCATAACCCTTAGTATTAGTAGCAGCATCTTCAATGACATTGCCTTTACTATCCAATACTTTAATATCAACACCAATAATGGGTTTGCCTGTTTCTAATGACTGAGTAAAAACTGTTAAATTATCACTGGATTTATAACGATGCGCAGAAACACCAATATCAGAAATGGTAAAAACCGTAGCAGGGAAACTGTATTTATAAGCACCAGATTGACGTAATACAGCGAAATAAACACCTGGTTTTTGTAATTGTTTAATTCCACCAATAG
>JBEBWU010000091.1:0-7361 GCA_040391985.1 Entomomonas sp.
GAAATACTTTCCAAATTGGTGGAGATATTGCTCAATGGACAAGTAATGGCAATGATCGTCTACATTTAGGTATTATGGCGGGTTATGGTTATGCTCATGGACGCTCAGAATCTAAAATAACTAATTATTCTGCTCGTAATGAAATAAAAGGGCATAGTATGGGATTATACAGCACATGGTATGAAAATGCTGTTGATAAAACAGGATTATATGTTGATAGCTGGGTTCTTTGGAATAAATTTACTGCTAAAGTGAATGGTCAGGAATTAGAAAAAGAACAATATCATCTTAAAGGTGTAACAGGATCTGTTGAGATGGGTTACACAGTTAATGCAGGTAAACCACGTGAAGAATATGAGTTATGGATACAACCGCAAGCACAAATAACTTGGCAAGGTGTTAAAGCAGATAAACATATAGAACAAAATGGTTCATTAATAACAGCCAATAGAGAAAATATACAAACTCGGTTAGGTACTAGATTATTATTTGTTCCAAAACAAGCCGCTGATATATTAAATTTTTCAGTAACACCTTTTTTAGAAGGTAATTGGTTACATAACTCAAGAAATTATGCGGTTGATATGAATAATGTAACAATAAACCAAGCTGGTACTAAAAATATTGCTGAAATCAAAGCAGGAATAGAAGGCAATATTAATCAAAACACTAAATTATGGCTAAATGCAGGTCATCAATTTGGGCATGATTCTTATAAAGATACAACAACGACATTAGGTATTAAATACACATTCTAGCTAATCAAAAGATAATTAGTTAAATAGCATTATATTTAATTTAACATAATATATATTATGCGAACCTTTGATAAATTACATAGTAATAATAATGACCATTACAAAAAACCAACAAGCAATTAATACACCTAATAAAATACCTAACTCAATCATTATAGAAACCTCTATTTAAATCGCTTTAACACAATTAAACAACTTACTATTGCAACAGCTATCAATACAACATAAATAAGATTTAAATCATTCATTAATAACTCCTTACTTAAAAGCAAAATTAGTATTAGATGCTTTCTTATTATCCAATGCTTTACCACGACAAGTAACCATGCGAGTTTGATCACCATAGGTTAATTTTGCCACACAATCAGAAATATACAGCACCTTATAACCTGATAGCCTTAATTCGTCAGAATTTTGGGTTAACTGGTGAGTCTCAGACTCAATAATAAATGAATACAAGAATCTTTTTTTATTCTTAAGAACAGCATTAATATAAATACTTTGTTCTGCATACGGTGTTAATACAGAGCTAGCTTGATTAACCATTGCAGAATGCGACCCACTATTATTAGAAACAGAATGAACATTAGAATCCGCAGCAGTACTTTGGACATGACTTTGATTATTATTGCCATGGTTCTGCAAAACCGCCAAAGGATTGGCTTTACCAGTTGAAATAATATAAATAAAAATACAGATAGGCAAGGCAATAAAAAATAATAATTTAGGGCTTCTAAGTAAACTCTTACCCGCTGTGGTATCGCGAACTGAACCCGTTGCAGTGCTTTCATAAAGTTTAAAGGTTTCTTGTTTAATCTTTTTGTATTCATTGACAAAATCTCCACTCGGTACATTTTGCGTTGGCAAATGCATAGCTTCTTTATAGCGTCCTTTCCAACCGATAGCAGCCATATTTGAATGTTTGTAGGCCATTTCACAGGTTGCGCGTATATCGTCTCTAATATACGTAATATTAGGCGTAGTCAGCACCACATCCCAACCAAAGTGACGATGTCTAGTCCATGCATCTAACCAATTAATTGGCCTGTTATCAATCTTGGCTTGATCGATACCACCTGTATAATCAAATAGCTTTAAATCGCTGTCTTTCCATGACTTAGGGAATAATAATTGCGTTTCATCAAATATCACAAATGCGCCCTGTGGCACCCATTGCCACCAAGTGCGCATGCGGTTTAAATCTTCCGTATTATCAAAATCTAAATTAATAATATTGGCTGTTTCTGGTAAATCAGGATAAACAGCTAACACACGTTCAAGAGTAAAGCCTCGAATATTAGTCACCACTACCCGCCCTGCTTTTAAAGCGGGTACAGCGTCGTCTTGAATTGCGCCTGATGTTTTATAAGAGCCATTAGCCCCGTGATGTATTTTAATACTCATCTTAACGGCCTATAAAAGGAATAAACTTCATACAAAAACGAGTAGCTAGGCCAGAGAACATAATATTAATGGCTTGTGGCACACCAAAGAAACCAATTATTTCTTCAACCTCGCCAGGCAATTGTCGATAACCACTGTTGACAAATTCAGCAATACCCAGTGATTGAGTAAGTTCTTTAGCTAATTTTAAGGACACTTCTAATAAAAATAATTGACCTTGTAACCATGCATAAATAGCCACTTTACCCAAAAAAACAAAGACCTCTTTTAATAGGTCGTAAATGCCTGTTGCGATGAAATCCCAGATAGCATTAAAGAATAAAATAACCTGATCGAAAAATGGAAAAATAAGGGAAATGATTGTTGACATAACATCACCTCAAAATCACATAAGCAGCAAATACAGACGCAATAAAAATTAATGCATAACGAATATAAGAAAGATCGCTCTCATAATCTGCAATACATATCTTCATAGATGTACCATAAAAAGGAATCGAGAATTTATAACAAGGCAGTGAACCCCAACCCTCTGGAAGCCTAATCACTAAATCATCTTTGATTGCGTCATAAAGATCATCAATGGTTTTTTCTATCTCTTTTTTACTGTCTTCAATTTTTTTATCCCATTCATCTAGACCATCACCAAAGCCCTTAGCATCGCCTTTTTCAAACTCTTTGCCATAAGGTTTACCGCTTCCCTCACCTTCTCCATCGCCATTACCAGACCCTGAACCAGAGCCAGAACCGCCACCGCTTGAACCGTCACCATCACCATTGCTATTACCTCCCCCCATTTCAGTACCAGAGGAACCAGAACCAGAGCCACTTCCACCACCAGTTCCACCAGAAGAACCGCCCGAATTATTACCACCACCAGAGCCATTATTATTGTTGTCGTTGCCCTCTTCTTTACCGTCGCTCCCGTTATTCTCTCCCCCATTCTCACTGCCTGAATTATCAGCAATACAAGTTGTACCTGTCCAAATAAAACCACTTTGACATTTATCTTCCTCTTCAGGTTTTTCCTCTTCTTTATCATCTTCTTCATTAGGTGCAGAGCAAGAGGTTTCTTGACCTGTCATAATAAAATGACCTACGCAAAAATTATCACCATCTAAACAAGTAGCCCCATTAGAGACGCCTGTAGAATCCCAATTAGGATTATCAATAACCAAACACCCTTCATAATTATAATTATTATTAGCACACTTAATCGCAGCAACAGCAGGTTCTAAATCAGACAGAGGCACAGGAACACCTGCTTTACATTTACTATCAGCAATACAGGCGTTTTTATCACCGTTTAAAGAAGTACCAGACGAACAACCCTCATAAATTACTTTGGCTTTATTACTCACTGGATAACCACCAATAAAGCCCGAAACTGTACAGGTATAATTAGGCATGTCAGACACACCAGAGGAAGAAGAAGTTAACTTATGATCCAGTTTTTTTAAACCACCCCAAGCAGCACAAGCGCCCTCCGCTGATGATGAAGCGGTACTAGGCTCACCCATTACAACGAAACCAGCAAAAGAAGCATTAACAACAGTTAACAACAGGATAAAAAGTATTTTTTTCATTAGATAAGCCCTAAAAAAACAAGGGAAGTGATTAACTTCCCTGTGTTTTAAAAAAATTCACCGCACCTATAGCCAGTAATAAAAGCCCCTGCCATAAATGCCCCTATGATTAATGAAAAAATCATGGTTAGAATTTTTTAATAACAGCAACAATAATCCCGATAACAATTAAAATACATAAAGCACCAATAGCATAAGAAGCAATAACACCTGCTGATGTTGAACCATCATCAATAGCCGATGTAACAGCAGCAGTATCAATAGTTACAGCTGCTTGAGAAGCTGTACTTAAAACTAAAGCACCTGCACCCGCTAAACATGCACCAATTTTCTTAAACATAATAAAATCTCCAATAAATAAAAAATTACTTCACTTTACGCATTACTGATACACACATACCCGCTACAAGACCGATACTCCAACAGAGTAAAACGCCCATAAAGCCAAGCATAAAAGTATCAGTATCAAAACCGCCATTGATTAACAGGTCTATAGAACCCGAAGCCTCCGACGGAATAAGGTAAGCATGTACAAACTGATAGGAACTACAACTAATCGAACCGTCAGCATGATTGCTAAAGGTTTTACATACTTGTACATACTCAAGAGCCATTGTTAAGCCTGCTTAGCCGCTACAGGCTTAGGAGGTAAGTTATAACCACAAACACGCGTGGTTTGATAATCGCGATCAGGGTCTGCTTCAAACTCCAAATTAACCGCTGTTAAATGCGGTAAATCTTTAAATTTATCGATTGCTTCAGGTGAAATAGCCATAGTCTTTCCGACTAGACCCTGTGCAAAACCTAAATCAGAGCGTTTTGTATTAGTAGCAAAATCAGCAAAATGTAACTCCATCATTTGATAGGGATTACCCGATTTTTTACTCACACCCTTGTATTCAACAATTCCAAGAAAAACGACTGGCATAATTTAAAACTCCTATTGATTAAAAAATATAAAGCTAATGTGCTTTAAAAAAATAAGTGATTCGGAATACTCTACAAATGCCAAAACACCAACGGTTAAAGGTATTAAGTAGAAATTACTCATACCCGAAAACATCTCCAAAATAAGTAGCTGAACCTTGCTTGCGGTGAGCTTCTATCGCCTCAATAAGCCTCAAGTCTTTTTGTTGCTCTAACTCTCTTAAAAACTGATTAATATCATCATTTAAATTAAAATCACCATTGCCAAGCGTTCTAAGCTCTTCCCTACTCTTACGATTGATATAAGTTGCTGTATCGCGCATGATTAAGCCCTCATAGCTGAATGATGAATAAAACCACGATCAAAAAAGAAATCAGGAATAGCAGCAGGTTTAGCTTCTAAGATACGAACAAGCGGAATAACATTGCTTGCATGTTCTGAACGATCACTACGAATATTGATATCAATACCGAAATCAAGTAATTGCTTACGGTGTCTGTAAAACGTTCTGCTAGGTAGTGTTATTCTTAAATCCTCACCAGAACGCCATAAAATATAGGTACTTCTTAAGGATTGTGGTAGTTTCAACAATTGTTCACTGGTTAAAGGTACTTGTCCGCTCATATCGATGCTCTCTATATACTTTTTGAACAGGCTTTTTAAGGTTTCTTCTGTTAATTTGTTCGCCTGATTAAGTTCTAAATCCGATAACTCACGAGAAAAAAGACGTAGTTCTATCCGTAGTTTGTTATCAATAAACTGCATTACTTCGGGTGTTCTAAAATCATCTGCTAAGTAATGTGATTTACCTGCATTAATCTCATCTGCTTTGCAGTAACAAGCCACTTTCCAACGCTTAGAGGTTTTACCAAAATACAAAGTACCTCTATCCAAACTAGAGCGACCATGCCGAGATTTTGCTTTAAACTCCCCTGCTCTCAACCATGCCCTAACATCTTCACGGGTTGGAAGCTCGAACATCTCGTTATAATGAAAGTTTTTAACTTTATACTGACCTTGCTTAACTCTTTGTTGTTCTAGTTCTGTAGGCTGTAGATCAAGAATTTTGCAGACTTTAACAAAGACGTCATAATTTAAGGCTAGTAAATCATTACTACCAACTAAGTTATGACCTTGTAAAAATTTGCTTGGATTGCCTGAAAATTCAAGGTGTGTTGCGTTCCCTTTACCATCACCACCCGTAGAGCGTACAGCAATGTTTGACTCATAAGAACCACAAATATTAAGACGTCTTGGCGTTGACCATTCAAGCTCACCATCCGCACCAATACACAACACAGAGCCACTATCTATAGGCTTGTGCTGTAAAAGTACTTCAAAGTAACACCAATCAATCATTCAAGAATACTCAGCTTTGAACAACTACTACGACAAAACAAAGTTTAGTCTTAATAGCTGTTTGTGAACCTGACCCATTTAATAATTTGCATACACAAATACAAGAATTAATGTATCCATAAATGCTATTTATACTATAAGAAATACATGTATGCAATATATATTTTAATAATGATATACAAATATATTAGAATTAAGGAAAACATGTATACATAGCAGGCTGAATGATGACTGAGAAGAAATACACTTCTTTACGAGTACCAGAAGATAAAAAGTTAAAACTAGAAAGATTAGCTATCGAAATTAGTTACAAGGTAGGAAAACCTATAAAATGGACTGATTTAGCATTTTATATGTTTGATAACTATGCAAACGATGCCGCACAAGACTTAAAGAATAAAAAAGAATAATTGAGTACTGCCAAAATGGCACAAAAGGTAGGTATTACTAGTACCTACCTTTAACGATTTCGCTCGTTCCTCCTTGTCCTGCCCTCCGCGTCGTCTCTCGCTATAATCTATTGAGTAAGGATTTTAATAAATGAAAAAATATCTTTTATTATCAACATGTTATGTATTATTTTCTTCTGCAGTATATGCAAGTAGCTTCCAAGTAGGAGATTTAGTCATTGAATTTACAAAAAGAGATGAAAGTAGTGCAAATATTAAAATGACAAACATAGGAAAAACAACAATGAAACCTATCAAAATTAATAATCAAACAATTAAAGGAGAACTAAAACCAAATAAATCACTTACAACAGGCATATATCTACATAAAATAAAAAAAGAAACTAGTAATCAGGATAAACAACCTGAAAAATAATACTTGTTGCTAGTTTCGTTAGGGTTAATCAGGGCGAAAGCAGATCAATCTTTGTTGTATGACCTTGTTAGACGAATTAACACGATAAGTGCTGTAATATCTCTTTTGCGAGGTTTTAGCATGCTTTAGGTTGTTACGACGCGGTAATTATTAATGCTCTTAAAATGGCCTTGTGTATGCGTCTATCATGCTTCGCATAATTGCTGATATAACCTGAACAATTACTGAACGTGTTTTTTTGCTGCAGCTGTTCCTGGGAAAGAAGCTTTTTCGATTTATCAATACTTATAGCAAAATTTGAAAATGAACAAGAGCTGAACGGTAAGAATTAGGCTCGCATAATATACATTATATTAAAGCTCGCAATGCAACAAATCACTATTATCGCATTGCTCGCCTAATCGAAATACAACAACTAAGTTGTTGATTTCTAACATAATGTTGGCATTATGCGAACCTTTGATAAATTACATAGTAATAATAATGACCATTACAAAAAAC
>JBEBWU010000092.1:0-7355 GCA_040391985.1 Entomomonas sp.
GCTCAAAATCGATATGATTATGCCATTCATTTTCTTTTTCTTTCTCAGATAATTCTCGATTGTTATGTTTCAACGAAGTATTCTTCGTAGATTTTTTGAATGAAATACTCATCATATTTTTGTAATTTAACATTAGGGTAATGCTTAGCAAAATACGTTTCAGCTGTAGTACCTTTATTAACAATAAGTACTTTACCATCTAATTGTTCAACATCTGTAATAGCGCCAGTTTTAGGAGAAACAACACCTATTGCTGTTTTCATATAAGGTTTAGCAAAGTCCACTTGAGTAGCGCGCTCAGGTGTCACTGTAAAATTAGCTAGAGTAATATCTACTTTGTTAGAGGTAAGTACATTAATGCGGTTTTGTGCTTCAGTAAGTACAAATTTTACTTTATTCTCATCACCTAATAAATCTTTAGCAAGACGTTTAGCTAGCTCAATATCATAGCCTTGGCTATTACCTTCTTTATCAACATAACCAAAGGGTGGTTTATCACTGAATACGGCTACACGTAATTCACCACGATCTTTAATGGCTTGTAAACTTGAGGCAGAAGGAGGTTGTACCTTGTCAGTTTCAACAGTAGGTTTATCATTATCGCCACAAGCAGTTAAAGCAAAACAAAGAATACTGCTGAGGAGTAAGCCTGTGGTTTTTTTAGTTAATAGTTTCATTATTGCTCCTTAAAAATCAAATACAGTCAAAAATTGTTTAGCACGTTCTGTTTGAGGATCTGTAAAGAAGGCTTCAGGTTTAGCCATTTCTACAATTTTACCTTGATCCATAAAGACAATTCTATTAGCCACACGTCTAGCAAAGCTCAGTTCATGAGTAACTAGAATCATGGTCATCCCTTGTTTGGCTAAATCTTGAATAACTTCTAATACCTCTCGAACCATTTCTGGATCGAGGGAAGCGGTTACTTCATCAAAAAGCATAATTTCAGGATTCATGCAAAGGGCACGAACAATAGCAATACGTTGTTTTTGACCTCCTGATAGTTGTCTTGGATAAGCTGTTTTACGATCAATTAAACCAACGCGGGTAAGTAACTCATCTGCTTGTTGCATTGCTTCAGTTTTAGTACGTTTTTGTACTTTTAATGGGCCTAATAAAATATTATCAATCACATTCATATTAGGGAATAAATCATAGCTTTGAAAAACCATACCTACTTTTTGTCTCACTTGAATCCATGAGGTAGTAGGGGTGTTAAGTTCAATATCATCCAGTTTAATAGAGCCTTGCTGAATGCTTTCCAAGCCATTTAAACAACGTAGTAGGGTTGATTTACCACAGCCAGATGGCCCAAGTATGGCAACTACCTCGCCTTTTTGTACAGATAGATCAATACCTTTAAGCACTTCACGTTCACCAAAGCGTTTATGAAGGTCGGTTATTGCTAATAGTGTTTCAGTGTTATCAATCATATAAAAAGTCTGGCCTTATCAACCTTTTCTTTTGGTTAAACGTTGTGAAAGTTTAGATAATGGATAGCAAATAGCAAAGAACACTAATAAGATAAATCCATAAATCCAGAATGGTGCCATATCATTACCCATCATTGTGGCATATTCGATAATCTCTTTGCCCACTTTAGTAATATCTTGCACGCTGATTAAAACCAGTAAAGAAGTGGTCATAATAATTCTAGCGGCTAAATTAATAGCAGGTGGTACAGCTAGTTTTAAAGCTTGTGGCAGTAGTACATAACAGAATAATTGGGTTTTGTTTAAACCAATTGCTAAGGCAGATTCTGTTTGGTGTTTAGGTAGTGAAATAATAGCACTACGAATAATATCACTCATCTCTGCAGCACCCCAAAAGGTGAAAGCAAGAATGCCTACTAAACGACCATCAATATTTAAATTAAAGATACTCGGTAAGGTGTAGTAAAGAATATAAAGTAATACTAGGGTAGGTAGCACACGAACGACTTCCAAATAAACTCGGAAGATAATACGTACTACCAGCTTGTTAGAGGTACGAATAATACCAAACAGCGTACCTAACAATGTGCTAAGTATAATAGCAGCAAAAGAAACTTCTAAAGTGAAATAAAGCCCTTCTAAAAGGCGTTTAATAGTAATCCAATCAAAGAGGATATTAATTCCCAAATTCTGCATGACGCATCCTCTTTTCAATATAAGACAATAAGAAAATAAAAGGTAATATCACAATAAGATAAGCAACCACTAGTAACAGCAAGTTTTCATTACTATGGCCATCATTACTAATAAAATTAATAGCAATGGTCGTAATATCAGTGCCTGCAATTGCAGTAAATACAGAGGTTTCTTTAAATAAAAAAATACAGTTGGCGCCTAATGCCGGTACACAATAGGAAATAGCTTGCGGTAAGACTATATAGCGAATCATTTGTAAACGATTTAAGCCAATCGCTTGCCCTGACTCAAATTGTGATTTGGCCACCGCTTCAATACCACTGCGAAAAGCTTCTGCCATATAAGCACCACCTAACAGTGATAAACCAATAAGTGCAGTTACCTCAAAACTTAGTGTAATCTTAAAAGCTCTAGGTAAGCCAAAATAGATAAAAAATAAATGGAGCAGCAGTGGTGTATTTCTGAAAAAAGCTATATAACCTCTAGCAATGGCAGAGATAACGCTTATCCTATAAAAAATAACAATGCTACAAACAGCACCTATAATAATCGCAGCCAAAATCCCTACTGCTGATATCTTTACTGTAAGCCACAGAGCATGTTCAAAGGTTGGTAAAACTTGTTGAATATATGACCAGTTAAACACACTATCCTCTTGGATTAATTTAAATTTACAAACATAAATTAAAGCGTGGTTAGCTTAAACAGTCAAACAACTTTTACGAATATTGATATAACTTTATAGTGTAATTGGATAATCCAATAGAGTTATTTTCATTAGTTTTTTAAGTCTGTAAAAGCTTTTTATTACACTCATTGCTTTTGTAAAAACGATAAAATAACTTATTGTATCATCTCCCACGTTAATCTAAATTTTTGTAGATATTTACGTAAACGATCAGAATCATTGATAGTGGCTCTTTGTTGGCGTGATTGATTAAATAATTTACGGCCTGCCTCTGACATATTACGGCTTTTTCTACATATTTCTATAATACTTGGTAGTTGTAATTGATCAAATAAATCCAGTGTATCCCATGTTTCTTGGCCTAGTAGTTGGACACAAAACTGTTGTTGTGTTTGAGATTGTCGCTCTACGGGTGTAGTTTTTTTCCACATCCATTCAAGACGTTGAATCTCAGCCTCTACTATATCACGAGTAATTCTTCCACTAGAGGCAAGAGTAGCCATACGTGTGACAGCAGCAGTTAAATCTCTAAAATTACCACACCATAATGCTTGAGGAGATTGAGCGAACTCTAAAAATTTTGCTTTGGCTTCACGATTAAAATGTGCTGCTTCCCCTTGTTCATGAGCGACTAATTCAAGTAAATAATCAATATTGGGTTCAATATCTTCATTGCGTTCACATAAGCTTGGTAATTCATAAGTCCAAAGGTTAATTCGTGCAAATAAATCTTCTCTAAAATTACCTGCAATCACCTCATCTCGTAAGTCGCGATTGGTTCCTGCAATTAATTGAAAGTCACTACTAACCTCAGTATCACTTCCAACGGGTAGAAAATGCTTTTCTTCAATTGCTTTAAGCAACATAGCTTGTTCATCTGCACCAAGTTCACCAATCTCATCCAAAAAAAGCACACCATTGTTAGCCGCTCGTAATAACCCCATACGATCAGCAACTGCACCTGTAAATGATCCTTTTTTATGACCAAATAGAGTAGAAGTTGCTCCATCACCGCGGAGCGTAGCACAGTTCACTTCAACAAAAGCACCTTTAATTTGATAGCGTGCTTTTTTCAGTTCATAAATACGTTTAGCTAAAAAAGATTTACCTGCTCCTGTTGGGCCTACTAATAGTACAGGAGCTTTAGAGCGAATAGCGATATGCTCAATTTCTGCAATGACTTTATTAAATTTGGCATTTCGAGTGGCAATACCATGTTTTAAGAAATTTAAACTATCATGTGTATCGAGATCAAAGCGCTGTGCTAACTTATCGTAACGTGATAAATCAAGATCAATTAATTCTATTTTGCCTTCTGGCTCTTTAACAAGAGTTTTTGGTGATGACTGTAGCAGTAAGCCTGGAATATAGCGTGCTTCAACCAATAGAAACATACATATTTGGGCTACGTGTGTACCTGTGGTGATATGTACCCAGTATTCTTCCTCTTCTGGTCGAAAAGTATATTGTTTTGTCCAATCAAAGACACTTGCATATACTTCTTCAAAATCCCAAGGATTTGATAATTCCATAGGGGTTAGATTAACAATTGTTGTAGGGGAGGTTTGGGCTATATCAGTTTGAATTTGTAATGCTAGTTCAAGATAACGTTCAGAATAAAATAATTCTAATCGATCAATAGTAACTTCTTTATTTTGTGTGAGCGAAACTGTAGGGCGCCAACGTTGCCAACGTTTTACACCAAACCCAGCATCTAACTTAGTACCTAAAAAACCAATAACTACTTTTTTCTTTTCCATGAGTTTATCTTTCTTTTATAAGAATATATATAAAATTATATACTTTTATCTTTTTTTATACATCTATTTTATGAATTTAATAATGCCTATAATTTTTTAAGAGCACTTTTTATAAAAAAATATAATAAAAATCATATATATATAAATAAATTTTATTGTTATTAAAAAGTTGGCACAACTCTTGTAATAACTATATTGCAAACAGAGAAAATTTTAACAAGTTGAATGAAGGAACAGAGAAATGGTCAACTTAGATATATTTAAAACGTTAACAGGGAAGAATATTCCTAATACCAATACTATTAATGAAGCAGGTGGAAGTGCTTATGCATTTACCCCTAAGCATAAATTAGCACAGCTTGCTGCAACAGGTTGTATTAATCAAACCTTTTATGCAAGTGCAGAAACACAGTTAGTGGATATCTTAAAGCTAACACAGGATTTAGAGGCAGAATTTATTGCTAAAACAGCGATTTATGCACGTGAAGATGGTTATATGAAAGATATGCCAGCATTACTAGCGGCTGTATTAGCGCAAAAAGATGTGGCAGTATTAAATCAATGTTTTGGTCGCATTATTAATAACGGAAAAATGCTACGTAACTTTGTACAAATTATGCGTAGTGGTATTACTGGACGTAAATCTTTAGGTAATCGTCCTAAGAAGTTAGTACAAAACTGGTTGCTTAATGCTACTGAAAAACAATTGTTGAATGCCTCTATAGGTAATAGCCCAACATTGGCTGATGTGGTTAAAATGGTTCACCCTAAACCACAGGAAGAATGGCGTGCTGCATGGTTTGCATGGCTAATTGGCCGTGATTATGATAAGGCACAATTGCCACCTATTACTCAGGCATTTGAAAACTTTAAGCAAGCGTTGCGTGATGGTGTAAAAGGTATAGATTTACCTGAATTACCAGATGTACCTTTTCAAATGTTAACGGCATTGGATTTAAATGCTGAGCAATGGGCTGCTATTGCACGTAAAGGTTCATGGCAGATGGTACGACAAAACTTGAATACTTTCGCTCGTCATGGGGTATTTAATCGAGTGGAAATGGCAGCTGTAATTGCAGCTAAGTTGGCTGATGCGCAAAGCATTGATAAGGCTAATGTGATGCCTTATCAGTTAATGGCAGCTTACACTAATACTTCTGCAACCAATGTTCCTATGGAAGTTAGAAATGCTTTACAGGATGCAATGGAAATTGCTGTACAAAATGTGCCTGAAATAGTGGGTAATGTAGTGGTTTGTCCTGATGTTTCTGGCTCTATGCATTCACCTGTGACAGGTTATCGTCGCGGTGCAACTACCTCTGTACGTTGTATTGATGTGGCTGCTTTAGTAGGTGCGGCAGTATTGCGTAAAAACCCTAATGCTAAGGTTATGCCTTTTGCAGAAAAGGTAAGAAAGATTGAGTTAAACCCACGTGATTCTATCATGACCAATGCTGAAAAATTGGCTAGAACACCTGGTGGTGGAACAAATGTAAGTGCACCATTGCACGAGCTTAACACTACTAAGGCGCAAGTTGATTTAGTAATATTGGTTTCTGATAATGAATCATGGATTAACAGTAACCGTTATGGTGCTACTGCTACTATGCAAGAATGGGCAAAGCTTAAAGCACGTTGTCCAAATGCTAAGTTGGTTTGTATTGATATCCAACCTTATGGTAGCACACAGGCACAAGAAGGTAGTGATGTGATGAATATTGGCGGATTCTCTGATGCTGTATTTGATACTATTGCCACCTTCGCTAAAGGTAACACAGGTGCAAATTATTGGGTTAACAAGATAGAATTTATTTCAATAGTTGCTAGTGCCTAACAAGGATGATGTTTAATAAATAGTGGCTTAACAGAATATAGTAATACTTCTGTTAAGCTACAAACCAACCACAGGAGTGGGATGATAATAGTAGTAAAGATTTAAGTAACAGATAAATGCCAGTGGAATTACATTCCCGTCTGAGGTTACAGGTTCAAATCCTGTCACGGTAAAACGTGTAGCTCAATTGGATAGAGCACAGAAATTATATTTCACACCTTCTAGTTATCTGTTACTTAATTATTAATTGAATTTTTAGGTTTGATCACTGTAGATATAAATGCTGATAAGATTACAACGTTAATCCACGTCTTTAAAATATCTTATCAATTCTGGTTATATTTACAGTGTTCATATTTTTTAAATAGTCTTATAATAGAAAGATTAAACCTAAAGGTTTAAATAGTTTAGCAACACACGATAAATGCAGATGTGATTACACCTCCAAAACGTTCCATCACATCATCACTAGTTATTATGTGTTGTTCCAATTTAAGTGTTTTGCAAATGCTAGTGGAAATACATTAAGACATTGTGACCTTTGGGTTTTGCAGGTTTGAGTCCTGCCAGTATTCATACTGTGGCGGAATTGATAGACGCGCTGTGTAGCAATTTTCACACCTTATTGTTGCAAAACACTTATTCTAATTTGTTCAGTGAAATACTTCCCATCATTTTATTATTTTCTAGATAAATAGAAATAAAACTTGTAGCATAATAAATAGACTATGGGGAGTTGTTATGAGATTTCAATTATCAAAGATTATTACTAAACCAGGTGACCAAGGTACTACTCGTATAGGTGATGGTTCTCGTATTAGCAAAAGCTCTCCACGTATTATGGCTATTGGTGGTATTGATGAGTTAAATACTTCCATTGGTGTGTTACGTGTCTACATAGAAGATAAAGAAATTTTTGATAATTTGGTGATGATTCAGCATCA
>JBEBWU010000093.1:0-7306 GCA_040391985.1 Entomomonas sp.
AATTACTTATACATTACACAGAATAAATGGGGTTAAATTTACCATTTTCAAGTCAGCTTATTAACTAATCTATTAAATAGCCGTACGACTCGTCAATACTTTATCAATTAACCCATATTCTACAGAGGCTTGTGCACTCATAAAATTATCTCTATCAGTATCACGCGCTATTATATCTAAAGGTTGCCCTGTATGTTTTGCTAACACTTCATTTAGGCGCTCTCTAATACTTAATATTTCACGAGCATGTATTTCAATATCAGAAGCCTGCCCTTGAAATCCACCTAGTGGTTGATGAATCATTACTCGAGAGTGAGGTAAAGCATAACGTTTACCTGCAGCACCACCCGCTAATAATAAAGCACCCATGCTTGCAGCCTGTCCAATACAAGTAGTAGACACATCTGGCTTGATAAATTGCATTACATCATAGATAGCCATGCCTGCTGTTACAACTCCACCAGGAGAGTTAATATAAAGATGAATATCTTTATCAGGGTTTTCAGCCTCTAAAAATAATAGTTGAGCAACAATTAAGTTAGCCATGTAATCTTCAACTTGTCCTACTAAAAAAATAATTCTTTCTTTAAGTAGTCGTGAGTAAATATCATAAGCTCGCTCACCACGTGAGGATTGTTCAACAACCATTGGTACAAGACCACCAGCTGCTTCAATACTACTCATTTGTTGTAAAATGGATTTTGACACTTTACTCTTCCTCAATCTCTATTTTCAAAGGCGTAATAAGCCAGCATAAAGCTGGCTTACTATTCATTATTACTAAATATCTTTACAATTAGCAATTAGACATCTAGATGCATTTCTTCATTAGGTCTAACAGCTTCTTGATAATCCATTGGTTTATCAGTTACTTTGGCTTGTCCTAATAACAAGTCAACCACTTGTTCTTCTAATACAACAGAACGAATACCTTCTAAACCTTGCTTATCTTCATTTAATTGTGCAATCACTTCTTTTGGATCTTCATAAACTGAAGCAATATCCTCAATCATTGTATTTACACGCGCTTCATCTGCTTTAATTTCATTCTTCTCAATGATTTTTCTAATAATCATACCTAATAAAATACGATTCTTAGCTTTCTCTTTAAAGCGATCAAATGGGAAATCTTGTGGATTTAATTGCATACCATATTGCGCATTCATTTGATTGATAGATTGATCACGCAATGCTGAAGCTTCTCCATCAATCCAAACTCTTGGTAACTCTACATCATATTTTTTCAATAAAGCAGCAAATATTTGATTCTTTAATTTACCTTTAAGTGCTTGGCGTAATTCACGCTCCATATTTTTGCGCACTTCCGCTGTAAATTTCTCAGCATCACCTTCTGCCATACCATAACGCTTAAATAAAGCTTCATCTAATGGTGCTAACTCAATTTCTTCTACTTTAGAAACTTTAACAGTAAATTCAACTTCTTTACCTTTTAAGTTTTCAGCATGGTAATCAGCAGGGAATGTTACATTAAAAGTACGCTCTTCACCTTGCTTAACACCAACCAATGCATCTTCAAAGCCAGGAATCATTTGTTTTGAACCTAACACTAAAGCTTGTTCATTAGCTGTACCACCTTCAAATGGTTCACCATCTAACTTTCCAACAAAATCAATAATGACGCGATCATCATTTTTTGCTTCTCGACCAACTTCTTTAAAAGTAGAAGCTTGCTTTCTTAAAGCAGTAATCATTTCTTCTACATCTAAATCTGTTAACTCATGTACAGGGCGAGTTACTTCAATATCAGTATGGTCAACAAGCTCAATTTCTGCAGGCGCTATATCAAAATCAACTACATATTTAAAATCTTTACCTTGTACAAACTCTTCTGGTTCAATAGCAGAAGGTTGACCTGCTGGAGCAATATTTTGATCTTTTAATGCTTGCTCAAAATTTTCCCACATAATATCTTGTAGAATTGAGTCTCTATAACGCTTTTCAGTAGTTTTAGAAACTTTGCCAGGACGAAAACCATTCATTTTCGCATGACCAACTGCGTCTTTTAAACGTTTACCTACTTCTGATTGAATAAGATTACCTGGAATCTCAATAGTCATACGGCGAGCAATAGCAGAAGTGTTTTCAACAGAAACTTGCATGAATTTTCCTCGTAGCACATACAATGAAGAATGGGGATTCCGCCCCCTCTTAAATTAAAATGGAGTATTTTAGTGTGTTATTGACAATAAGTCATCCAAAAAGCTTATTAAAAACTATGACAAAATAAAAAATATTCATTTTTTAGTAAAAATATAAGTTTTATTTCACATAATTGTAACAATAACGCCATAACTCATAGTAATGATAGTCATCATTCCCTATAATTTGACACTTTGATAGTTAATTAACAATTATGGACCTTCTTTAAGATAATAACTTAATGCAGAAAATTTCTCTTTATCATTTGCGTTTTTTTGCCTATTTTTCACTAGCGATAAGCGCTATTGTAGGCCAATATATTGGTTATTTTGAACGTCCTACTTTTATTGTTTTACTTTGTTTATCTATTATAACTCCTTGTATTGGCTACTTATCATCTTTAACAGATACTAAAAGCCGTCAAGATCAGTTAGCCCTTATTTTATTAGATGCTGTTGTTGTTAGCCTAGTCGCATTATTATTAGGCGAAAATAATGTCATTACTTTATTATTTATTCTCACTATTATTTTTAATGCTTACTTAAATAGTAATGCTAGATATACACTTGCAGCCATCTTTGTCTTGTTCTGTTTTATTACCGTTTTTACCATTCTGTTTGAACAGCCTTTAAGTCCACAGCCTCCTACTAGCTTAATTATCATCAATGTTCTCTGTACAGGTTTTTATTTATTTGCTTGCGGGCGTTATATATACCAAGGTGAACAGGAAAAAATAAAACTAAAACAAATTATTGCTAGTAATGAAAAAGAACAACAAATTATTGCTCAAAAATTAAATAAATATATTTCACCTCAAGTTTGGGAGTCTATTTTTGGTATAAAAAAATACGAGCGTATAGAAACTCAACGCAAAAAGCTTACTATTTTCTTCTCGGATATCAAAGACTTCACACAACTTTCTGAAGAACTTGAGTCCGAAGTTTTAACTGAAATGCTTAATCACTATTTAACGGAAATGTCCAATATTGCTCAAAGCTATAATGGTACTATCGATAAATTTGTGGGTGATAGTATGATGGTATTTTTTGGTGATACCAATAGTTTAGGTGCACAAAAAGATGCCATTGCAGCTACCTCAATGGCTTTAGCCATGCAAAACCATATGAAACATGTCCGTAACTATTGGACCTCCAGAGGTATTACAAGCCATTTAGAAATACGTATTGGAATTAACACTGGCTTTTGTACAGTAGGTAACTTTGGTGCTAATACCCGTATGGACTATACCATTATAGGACGAGAAGTAAATTTAGCCAGTCGCTTAGAAAATGCTGCTCAACCTGGTGAAATTCTTATTTCTGAGGAAACTCATGCTTTAATTAAAGATGTTATCCTTTGTCGTGATAAAGGCGAAATCACAGTAAAAGGTTTCTCTAGACCCATTAGAATTTATGAAGTTGTAGGGCTACGTAGTAAACTAAATAAAGAAAGCTGCTATATTGAACACGAAACCAAGGGTTTCTCTATTTATTTAGACAGTATTAATATTCAATCAGAAGATAAACTAAAAATTATTAATATATTAGAACAAGCTGCTAAAGAGTTAAAAAATATTAAATAATTAGTTAGGACTTTCTTTTAAAACTTGAGTTACTTTACGCATCCATTCACGAGAGCAAAGCTTTAATCCTGAACCATTGGCAAATAATTCTGTATCAACTCTCTGGCACCATTCAATAGAACTACCTACATAACCATACCGATTATCTAATATTACCTGTTTTTCATTTAAAACAAGCATATTTACATACTTATCACTACCATCATTTGTTAATACTAACTCATAATTTAATGAAAAATTAGCAAAGGTACGATAAGGTTTATCAACTAGCTGCTCTTCCTTTAGCAAAAAAATAGATTGATATTCTGTTGTTGGCTGTCTTCTTTTTGCTAACTCTCTATTCACCCAGATTACCCAAGGCTGCGCTGCCTCTATAGGGTTTTGTGATACAACTGTAGCGTATCGTAGATCTCCATATATTTCAGAAGGTTCTCTACACACTACACAGCCACCTAATATGATAAAACTTAAACAACAAACTTTTAATATCATATTCACTTCTCTTTATTAACAAAGGGTTAACCTAGGCATAGGTTAACCCCTTAATCTTTAAAGCAAATTAATCAAAGAAACGCTGACCATTTTTAGCCATTTCACGTAACTTATCAGTAGCATGATAAATAGCACCTAAGTCCTTATATTTATCAGCCATAGCCACAAAGTTGGCTACCCCTACGGTATCAATATAACGTAAAGCGCCCCCTCTAAATCTAGGGAAACCTAAGCCATAAAGTATGGCCATATCTGCTTCTGCTGCTGTTTCAACAATACCTTCCTCTAAACAACGGACTGTTTCCATACAGAATGGTACCATCATTCTTTCTAAGATTTCTTGATCAGATATTTCTTTTGATTGTTTAACTAACGGTTTTAACAGATCATAAGCAGCTGAATCTGCTTCTTTTTTAGGTCTACCATTGTCATCTTTGCTATATACATAGAAACCTTTACTATTCTTTTGCCCTAAACGTTCTGCTTTATAAAGAACAGCAATAGCATCATTACCCTCTTTTTTCATGCGATCAGGGAAACCATCAGACAACACTTCTTGACAATGCCAACAAGTATCCATGCCAATTACATCAGATAAATAAGCAGGTCCCATAGGCCAACCAAATGCTTCCATAACCTTATCTACATGTACAAAGTCTGCACCATCTGCAATTAATGACTCCAACCCACCTAAATAAGGAAATAACACGCGATTAACTAAAAATCCAGGACAATCATTAACAACAATAGGTGCTTTACCCATTTTTTGTGCATAAGCAACAATAGTTGCAATGGTATTTTCACTGGTTTTCTCACCACGAATTACTTCTACTAATTTCATAGCATGAACAGGGTTAAAGAAATGCATCCCACAAAAATTCTCGGGGCGTTTTACTGATTGTGCTAATAAATTAATAGAAATAGTTGAGGTATTTGAAGTAACAATAGCGGTTTCTTTTACACTCGCCTCTACCTCTGGCAATACTATTTTCTTAACTTTAGGACTTTCTACTACGGCCTCAATCACCACATCTACCTTATCAAAACCTTCATAACTTAATGTTGGATGAATGCGTTGCAGTGTCTCATTTTTTTGCTCTTCAGTAATCTTGCCACGTTTAACATTCTTACTAAGAATACTATTAGCTTCAGCCATACCTAACTCATTAGCATGGTCATTAATATCTTTCATAAAAATAGGTGTACCAGTAGCGGCTGACTGATAAGCAATACCACCCCCCATAATACCTGCACCTAATACTGCTGCATAATTAACAGGTTGTGCTTTCTTCACATAGGCTTTAGCTTTACGTTTAATCACCTGTTCATTCATAAATAGGCCAATTAAACTAGCTGCCACATCTGTTTGACCTAGTTTAATAAAACTATCCACCTCTAATGCCAATGCTTTGTCACGAGCTAAACTAATATTTTGTTTTAATAAACTAATAATTTCACCTACTGCAGGATAATTAGCAGCCATTTTGCTATTAGCAGTTTCTGCGGCTTCAAAAGCGGCCTGCTGATCTGCTTCATTTACTTGCACAGAGTCTAGTTTAACTTGACGATGTTTTTTATAATCAATTTCACCTTTAATCGCTTTTGTTAATAAATCGATAGCTACATTTTTCAATTGATCATTTTCAGCCACTGCATTTACTGCACCTAATTGTAATGCAACGGCTGCTTTATTATTTTTACCTGTGGTCATCCATGTTAAGGCATTAGCTAAACCTATTAGGCGAGTTGAGCGCACAGTTCCACCATAACCAGGACAAATGCCTAAACCAACTTCAGGAAAACCTATTTGCGCAGTAGTGTTCATTACACGAAAATCAGTTGTTAGTGCTATTTCTAAACCACCACCTAATGCCAAACCATTGATAACAGAAACGGTTGGATAAGGTAAATCTTCAATTTCATTAAATAATTTGTGAACAGCTGTAAAGGTTTCTTTTTGTTTAGCTATTGGCTCACGAAATAGAGGAATAAATTCAGTAATATCAGCACCCACTACAAAAGTATCTTTACTACTTGTTATTAATAACCCTTGAAGTGACTGTTCTGCTTTAATTGCAGCTACTGCTTGCTGTAACTCTTGCAAAGTTAGTGTATCAAACTTATTTACAGATGAATCTGTAGCATCAAAACTTAACTCAGCAATATTATTTTCGAGCATTAAAACTTTAATGTTTTTACCTGAGTAAATCATTTATTAATCTCCATAAAACAAGCGTGTAAAAGGTTATATTATTAGATCAATATAACATTATTTATAATTTCTTATTAACATTCATTGTAAAAGAATACTAATGCGCTATACAGCTTTTCTTTAAGCTGAATATTTCCCTATAACAAATTTAATACTTAACTGTATATTAATTTTGGCAATTTTAATAAATAATTAATGTTAATCATTTAAATAACTATTATGATTATTTAAACATTTATTTGAAAAACATACATAGGGATAAACGTTATGCAGTGGATTTTAATGTTGATTGGAGGAGCTATTGGTTTATTTATGGACCAATCCCTTGTATCCTCATTAATAGGAGCAATTTTTGGATTAGTACTTGGTTTTAGTGCTCGTATTCAAAACTTGGCCAGTGAGAATAAAAAACAAGAAAAAGAGTTACAATTATTAAAAGCTCAACTAGAGCAAAACCAGCAATCCATTGCTAAACAAATTATCCATATTAATAAACAGCTACACACATTCAGTAGCGATGACAAACAAACAGAACCTGTTGTTTCTCAAACTAAATTTACTGAACAAGTTTCACCAATAGTTGCTAACCAAAAGCCTATAGAACAGCCTGTTTCAATTAAACCAATAAATGTTAAACCAACTACAGAACAAAATACTCAACAGCATATAGATACTATTAGTAAACCACTACCATCAACTTTAGAGAAAACTCCTGATAGTATAATTACACAAAATATTCAGCCCCCAGCTAAACAAACAATTGATACCACTCCTGTTGACAGTACTATTACTACTCAAAAAATAGAGCAACCTGCTAAAGAACAACAGCCGCAACCAATAAATCGAACAGCTCCAGCTAT
>JBEBWU010000094.1:0-7268 GCA_040391985.1 Entomomonas sp.
TGGCTAAAAACAATCCTGATTTTCCTAAACCTATAACATGGGGAGATAAGCGCCAGTCAAGGGTACGCTACCTAGATAACGATCTTGATGCTTGGATGGATAGCAAAACCGAAAAAGCTAGCACCGTTTAATACGGTGCTAAATACAGAACGTTTAAACATCTTTAGCACTAACTTTCTTGTACATCAGCATGTACATTGATTTAAAAATAACAGCCGTACGCATTGATAATTAATATTAGTTAGACTTCCTCTCTAACCGCCAATAATTCAAGAATGTTCTAACATCTTTCAACACAACTCTATATGATAGGCAATATTCAATCAAGGTTGATGATTATTGGTTTCAAGTAATTAGAGACGCGAAAACTGATCAAATCACTAATACAATTTTTATGATGCCACCAAGAGAGTCAAAGTGATTAAGGAAAAAATTATTTGGTTATCAGCAATAGAAGATTATTTATATCATAACAATGGAAGAGACTTGTACGATATTATTTATACTACGCTATCTAATGACAAAATGAATTATAAATCATTTTTACACTTAGCCAGTGAAGGGCATGGATTTTTTCCTTCTGAGGGATTTGGTTATGCCTTAGATCAAGATTGGGACATTCCAGAGGATTTCAATGAAGTAACATTTTTTTTGGGAGAGTTTGAAACTTTGTCCATATCTCCTAACTATTTTGTACAACTAATACAATACATTACGGATGCCTATATTAATGCCTATCCAAATGACAAAATATTAGTTGAACAATATATGTTTAAGTTAAAGGAACGTTATTGTAAATGAAAAAAACTTTGTTACACAAACAAAATGTAGGTTAAATATTCCCCATAAGAGACATTAACTTTTGCTGTGCATTTAGCTTGCCAATTAAATTTAAACAAACAAACATTTACATATCATCTTTTTAATGAAAATTATTATTCTTTATAATTAATAATTTCCCTACCTTGAACTCAAAATCACTTAAGTTATCAAATAAAGTAGCATTTTTTCTATTACTACCATGTTAATAGTATGTATTTTTATAATACTCTTATCCACCTAGAGATCGCTCATTGATTGGTTTATGATATAGCGCTTTGATAGGTAGTTATTACAAGGTCAAATATTATGTCTGTAGAGATGACAAAGAAAAGTGAACCTTTTGGCACATTATTAGGGTATGCCCCTGGTGGTGTTGCTATTTACTCATCAGATTACGCGACAGCGAATCCGAAGGACTATCCTGATACCTCCTCTTTTCGTAGTTATCTTGGGCATGAATACATGGGGTATAAATGGCAATGTGTAGAGTTTGCCAGACGTTTTCTTTACCTTAACTATGGTGTTGTTTTCACCGATGTAGGCAATGCCTATGAGATATTTTCACTACGTTTTTTACGCCAAGTTATCAATGATGCCATCTTACCACTGCAAGCTTTTGCCAATGGCAGCAAGCGCCCTCCTGTTGCAGGTTCATTACTTATTTGGCAAGAAGGCGGAGAGTTTAAAGGCACAGGTCATGTTGCCATTATTACAGAGGTGTTAGAGTCAAAAGTACGGATTGTTGAGCAAAATGTTATACATACTCGCTTACCTGCAGGACAACAATGGACACGGGAACTACCATTACTTATTAGGGATGATGGTTATACTCTGCAAGATACCTTTAATGATACCCATATTCTAGGTTGGATGATTCAAACAGAAGATGCTCAATATAGCTTACCTCAACCTATTACTACTCCTGAATACTTAACAATTCACAGTAACCGCTTAACAGAACATGGGCAATTTAATGGTGAATGGCTTAATGTAAACGATCCATTAGAACATGCTTATATTACTGCCAATGGACATACCATTAATAGCGATGATCCCTATCAATACTTCACCATATCTAAAAGTGCAGAGCAAGAGTTGGTTCGTGCCACCAATGAATTACATTTAATGTATCTACACGCAACCGATAAGGTATTAAAAGAAGATCAGTTACTAGAACATTTTAATATTCCCAGCATCCTGTGGCCTCGCTTACGACTTTCTTGGAAAAATCGCCGTTATCAGACCATTACAGGTCGGTTAGATCTTTGTATGGATGAACGCGGTTTAAAAGTCTATGAATACAATGCAGACTCAGCTTCTTGCCATACAGAGGCTGGCTATATATTACAGAAATGGGCAGAACAAGGAGAATTAGCCCAAGGAAAAAATCCAGCAGAGGATTTACTTGATTCCTTAAGTGAAGCATGGAAACACAGCGATGCAAAACCATTTGTACATATTATGCAAGATAATGATGTTGAAGAAAATTATCATGCACTATTTATGCAACGAGCCTTATCTCAAGCAGGCTATGAAAGTAAAATTTTACATGGTTTGGATGACCTACATTGGGATAAACGTGGTCGCCTAGTAGATGATGAAGATCATCCCGTAAAATGTGTGTGGAAAACATGGGCATGGGAAACTGTATTAGAACAATTACGTCAAGAAAGTGAAGACCAAGTAATTGCACCACCTATTCGAACAGGTCATCCTGAAAACCATGTTCGTCTTATTGATGTATTATTGCGCCCTGAAGTACTTGTATTTGAACCATTATGGACAGTCATTCCCAGTAATAAAGCAATTTTGCCTGTGCTTTGGTCATTATTTCCTAATCATCGTTATTTACTGGAATCTACCTTTGAATTAAATAATCACTTAATAGAAAATGGCTATGCTATTAAACCTATCGCAGGGCGTTGTGGAAGTAATATTGAGCTGGTTAATCATAATGAACAAGTATTGGATAAAACCACAGGCAAGTTTGCTGAACAAGAAAATATCTATCAGCAGCTTTGGTGTTTACCACAAATCGCTAATCGCTATGTACAAATAAGTACTTTTGCAGTGGGTGGTCATTATGGAGGAGCCTGCTTACGTTCTGATCGATCGCTGGTAATTAAAGGAGCTAGTGATATGCAACCATTACGAGTTATAAAGGATAAAGCATTTATTACCCCCTAATATTAGCTTATGATAGAATCCACCCTATCAATTGATAGGGTGGATAAATTAGTTACTTAATACTATATCTCTCTCACCTGATCAATAACAACCAAACTGTCAGGTAATTATGATAATCAATTTAAATAATGGAATATTAATTCTCACTATTAGTCATGCAATAAAGTACCTAAGTAAAATTATATTATGATATTTAATCCTAACTTTATTTTAAGTTTATTACTTGGTTTGTTGTTATTTTTTACTTCAACAAAAATAGCTAAATTAATAGCTAAACCACAAAACAAAATAATTGTTCTTGTGATTAGTTTTATTCTGGCTTTAATCAGTTTAAGTATTCCTGCTGCTTATCTATCAGATCTTATTGGGGCAAATCCAATATATGCTCAGTTTAGAACCTATCCGTATACAGAGTTATTGGTTATATTGGCTGCTCCTTTTATAGGTGTAATTAATGCTTGGTTAGCAGATAAAATATCTTTAAGCCTAAATCGTGTTCTTACAGGCTTGTGTCTAACGGTTATGCTACTCTATATAAGCCTACCTTTTATAAAACCATTAATAAAACCTTTACAAAACAACCTCGCTAACAAATGGCAAGATAATGTTGCTATACAAACCACACCAGCAACTTGTGGTCCCTCTTCATTGGCCACTATATTCAAATACTATGGTAAAGATGACACTGAAGCCAATATTGCTAAACAGGTATTTACTTCTGCAACAGGAACAGAGAATTGGTATTTAGCTCGTTATGCACATAGCCAAGGTTTTGATTATCAGTTTTTACATATAGAGGATTTAGCAAGCGTTCCCACACCAGCTATCATTGGCGTACGGTTGAGTAATTTTGGTCACTTTATCACTTTGCTTGATTATCAAAATGGTATTTATGAAATTGCAGACCCATTAACAGGACGAGCTCTACTTACACAAGAACAGTTTAATCATAAATACTATTACACAGGATTCGTACTTTATATAAAACAATCTGATTAACCTAAATTTTGTATTGGATTAAGCTAATCAATTTTTATTAGGCTACCTATTAAATAAATATAACAACTTGATAAATCATCTTTTTACAAGACCATCGTCAAGGTTAATACCAAAGAAATTGCTATGATAATTTCCATATTGATTTAAACCTAGGGAATGTAAAATTGATCAAAAAAATATGGATGGTATTAGCTGTAACTCTATCAGTTGCAATGCCAATTAATGCTAAAGATGATCCAGTGGCAGCGATGTCAAAAGCAGATATGTTTGAAGTTGATCCAGTAGCAACAGCAAATGCTCCTCTCTCGATGAAAATAGGTCATGTATTCTCTCAAGGATCAGGTTATGTGAATGATGAACCTGTTGGTATTAAAACGATCTTTTTAGGTGTAAATCGTTATGGTTATTTTATTCTAAAAAAAGAATATAGTGGTCGTGATAACATTCTAGGAAAAAAACTGACAGATCCTTATCTATCTGAGCCACTGACCTTATCTGGAGATCCAGATGCGAGAATACGTGGTCTTTACACCCAATATTTTCCAGATGGTAAAAAATTATCAGAGTGCTATTATGAAGCAAAACGCTCATCTCCAGATTATCCCTGTGTTAGCTGGTACAACAATGGGAGTAAAGCCACAGAAACACACTACACTTTAATTGAAAGCTGGGTTGATCCAAAAGGCTGGCAACCCTCTACTTATCGCTGGGTAGAAGAGGGTGACTATCAATCTTGGTATCCAAATGACGAAAAAGAGTGCATTGGTAAACATAAAACTGGTCGACCAATAGGTACATTTACCTGTTGGTATAATAATGGTCAAAAAAGAAGTGAAGGTTATTACGCTGATGAGAATCAACCCGTTAAAGTAACTTATTGGCATAAGAATGGACAGAAACGAGCTGAGGAGACTCGCCTGCGAGGTGCTAAAATCGATACTTGGAGAAAATGGAGTGTAAATGGTACATTACTCGAAGAAGCTAATTATAAAAACGGTACATTAGATGGCTTATTTATCCAGTGGTATGAAAATGGACAAAAAAGAAAAGAAGGTAATTATAAATACAATCCATGTGTAGGTAATGAACGAGTAGGTGTTTGGCGTGAATGGAATAAAGATGGCAAACTCCTTTATAAAAAGAGATTCTTTACATCAAGATGTCCGAGCAAAATAGAGGCACTTATATTTGTTTTATTTTTTAATTAATATAAAACATAATAAATATAAGTAAAAAACTTACTAGATAGAGTCGCTTATTTTTCCAATTAAGTAATAAGTTTTTATGGAATTTATAAGCGACCACTTATTATAAAATTTCTTTCTCCCCTATTGGCCTCATATACTTCTCAAAGAATTAATTTAAGCTACGTATTGACACTTATTAGTAACAAACCTATGCTTTCCACATAATATTATTCTAGAGAGCTTGGCATATGGAAATAATAACTAAATCACTTACAACATCATTAATATTATTTTTCACTGTATTTATTAATTTAAATATTGTTAATGCAGCTCAACAACCACTATCAAATACAGAATTAACGGCTGAGCAATTAAAAGCAACTATTCAATCAGCAGATAAAGGTGATATTGAATCACAACTTAAACTTGGCCAATATTATTTTGATCAAAAAGACTATCCAGAAGCTCTCAAGTGGTACGAAAAAGCAGAAGAAAAAAATAATATCACCGCCATAAAGAAAATTGGTGATATACAAGTGAAAATAACCAATAGTTGCCGAAGTGAAATACCCTATATGTTTAAAGCAGCTGAATTAGGAGATGCTGAATCACAAAATAGTGTTGCTACTTACTACTCAGAAGGATATTGCGGTTTCCCTCGCGATCAACAAAAAGCCCTAGAATGGTACCAAAAAGCTGTTGAGCAAAATAATGCAAGGGCACAATATAATATGGGTATTCGATATGAATTTGGTAAGGGTGGAATAGTTGACCCTAAAATAGCAGCCAGTTGGTATCAGAAATCAGCTGAGCAAGGACATGCAAAAGCACAAAGAAACTTAGCTGCTTTATACCTCGATGGGAATGGTGTTAAACAAGATATTAATAAAGGACTCTATTGGCTAGAAAAAAGTGCCGCACAAGAATATTACTACAGTCAATATCATTTAGGCGTTCTTTATAGAGATGGTATTGTTGTTCCACAAGATAATGAAAAAGCTTTTAATTGGATTCTTAAAGCAGCTAAACAAAATTACAGTGAAGCTGAATGGCTCATAGGTGTTAGTTATCTACAAGGACAAGGTGTAACAAAAGATACTCAACAAGCTTATGAGTGGCTACAAAAAGCAGCTAAACAAAATCATATAGGCGCATTACTTGAACTAGGATTAATGTATGCACAAGGTATAGGAATACCACAAGACTATGAACAAGCTTATAAAATATTTATGCGAATTGAAGAGATTAAGATAGCAGGTAATCCTTGCTCTCCTAAACCCTTAATTACGCCAACATCTTGTAAAACAGCAACTGATGAGTATACAAAGTCTCAATTTCGCTTCAAAGGCGCAGCGAGAAACAATATTGCCTATATGTATGAAAGTGGCTTTTGGGTAAAACAAGATATCAATACAGCAATTGAATGGTACAAAAAATCTGCTGAGTTTGATTATGTGCCTGCTATGATTGCCTTAGGTAATATATATTCGAATAGTCCATTAATAAAACAAGACTTACCTGAAGCGATGCGTTGGTATAAAGAAGCTGCTGAAAGTGGTAGTGATTATGCACAGGTTAAACTGGGACTAATGTATCTCGAAGGGGCTGCTACAGCTAAAGATGAAACTATTGCAAAACAATGGTTTAACAAAGCAGCAAAACAAGGTAATCAAGAGGCTAAACAATTGCTTAAAGAGATGGAATAATACTATTAACATTAATATTTCATACTATTATTTTTGAGCAGTAAAAGGATAATAATGCTACAACTTAAGTCATTTTTATTAATTATAAGTTTACTTACTATGCCCATGTTTAGTTATGCACAAAATAAAATAGTTATTGCCCATCGAGGCGCTAGTGGTTATTTACCTGAACATACCTTACCTGCAAAAGCAATGGCCTATGCACAAGGAGCTGATTTTTTAGAACAAGATTTAGTGATGACCAAGGATGATCAACTTATTGTATTACATGATCATTACTTAGATAGAGTGACTGATGTTGATAGAAAGTTTCCTAATCGTGCTAGAAAAGATGGTCGCTATTACGCTATTGATTTCACCCTCGATG
>JBEBWU010000095.1:0-7152 GCA_040391985.1 Entomomonas sp.
TAAGTTGGCTAAATCAGCGCCTGAAAAACCTGGTGTACCTCTAGCTAGAATAGACGGCTTAACATCTTGTTCAATTGGCGTTTTACGCATATGAACTTTAAGGATTTGCTCACGACCACGAATATCAGGCAAACCGACCACAACCTGACGGTCAAAACGACCTGGACGTAACAATGCTTTATCTAATACATCTGGACGGTTAGTAGCCGCAATCACGATAATACCATCGTTCATTTGGAAACCATCCATTTCAACCAATAATTGGTTTAATGTTTGCTCACGCTCATCATTACCGCCACCCATACCTGAGCCACGGTGACGACCAACAGCATCAATTTCATCAATAAAGATAATGCAAGGCGCATGCTTTTTAGCTTGCTCAAACATATCACGCACACGGCTAGCACCTACACCCACAAACATTTCTACGAAATCAGAACCTGATATAGTAAAGAATGGTACTTTTGCTTCCCCAGCAATAGCTTTAGCTAATAATGTTTTACCTGTACCTGGAGGTCCAACCATTAATACACCACGTGGAATACGACCACCTAGGCGCTGGAACTTACCAGGATCACGTAAAAACTCTACCATTTCTGCAACTTCTTCTTTTGCTTCGTCACAACCAGCAACATCAGCAAAAGTAGTTTTTACTTGATCAGGTGATAACATACGTGCTTTACTGCGGCCAAAACTCATTGGGCCACCTTTGCCGCCAGCGCCCCCTTGCATCTGACGCATAAAGAACATAAATACTGCAATAATAATTAAGATAGGGAAACAAGCAACCAGTAGTTGTGTCCAGATACTTTGCTGTTCTGGCTGTTTACCAATAACAGTAACATTGTTATTGAGTAAGTCTGCCATTAATTGATCATCCTGAATCAATGGTCGAACAGTTTTAAAAGTACTACCATCTTTACGCTTACCTGAAATGGTATACCCCTCAACAGTAACACTTTCCACTTTTTTATCTTGAACTTGTTTAACAAACTCAGAATAATTTAATGCTTGGGTATCATTTGATAATGAAAAGTTGTTCATTATTGAAACAAACACAACAACGACAACAATCCACAATATTATATTTTTGGTTGTATTATTCAATTAGCCACCCTTCTTTTAACAACTACTTACTTCTATTTAGCTCGCACTGCTATAACAAACTTACAGTATCCAATTCCTACTAATTGAGTCTACTATAAATAGACTCTAACAGCATGTAATTTCTTTAAATAAATGTTTATAGATTTTACATGGAAATCCATTAAACTTCAGTACCTTTAAATCCCCTTGCCAACAAATATTGCTCCCTAGAACGATCCCTTGAAGAACTTGGCTTACGCATTTGCACTTTATCAAAAGCTAGACGTATTGATTGTAAATAACTATCAAAACCTTCTCCCTGAAATATTTTGATTAAAAAATCTCCCCCTGGTTTTAATACCCTTGTTGCAAAATCAAATGCTAGTTCACATAACAACATAGCTTTCACTTGATCCACAGAGCGCATACCACTCATATTAGGTGCCATATCTGAAATCACTAAATCTACAGGAGCATTACCTACTACCGACAATAACTCTTCAAAAACCGCATCTTCAGTAAAATCCCCTTGAATAAAAGTAACATCAGCAATACTATCCATTGGCAAAATATCTGAAGCAATTAGTTTTCCCTTCTCTCCAATCACTCTACTAACAACTTGTGACCAGCCACCAGGAGCAGCACCTAAATCAATTACAGTCATCCCATTACGTAATATGCGGTCTTTTTCTTGAATATCAAGTAATTTATAACTTGCCCTTGAGCGATATCCATCTTTTTGCGCTTGTTTCACATAAGGATCATCAAAATGCTCTTTAAGCCAACGTTGACTGCTTTTAGAACGCGCCACACTATACCTCATTTATAAAAAGTCAGGTAAACTATACCACTTTTAAGTGGAGAACCTTATTATGCCAATCAATCAGCAACAGAAAAAACATTTTCAAGCGATTGGTCATCATTTAAAACCTATTGTCATTATAGCGAAAAATGGTCTTTCGGAAGGAGTTATTTCTGAATTAGAGCGTGCGTTAAATGATCATGAACTAATAAAAATCAAATTATCAGTAGCTACACCAGAAGATCGCAAACAATTAACAGAAGAAATAACACAAGCAGTTGCCTGTGAAATAGTACAGAATGTAGGAAAAACAGCTTTGATTTATAAAAAGGCTGCTAAGCCAAATCGCAAACTTTCTAATATTATACGTTATCAAGATACCCTATAATCTATTTTAAGGGCTCCACACTGCTTTACTTAATTTATATTAAATAAAAAAGGCAATCTAGTTTAGATTGCCTTTTTTAAATTCAAAATACAACACTATAATTTATTGTTGTATTGTCTTTTCTTCTACATCATCATTAGTCTCAATTATTTCATTAGATTGCTCTTCCATATCAGGAGCAACTTCTTTTTGAGCCTTAGACATATTTTGTTGTAACGATGCTAATTGATTATCTTTTAATTCAACTAACTTCTTCATATCCGATAGACGGGCTTCTAAATCTGACATGCGACCGCGTAATTCATTATTTTTACGGCGTGTTGCATCAAGCTCTTCTTCAGACTGCACTACTTTATTATTTAAATCAGCAATAATAGCTTTATCAGAAGCATTACCAGAAGTATTATTTGTTTCAGACACACCTGATAACTTTAACTGATCTTGCGCAGGTTTAGTATTTGCTGGTTGTTGGTCAACTTTACTAGCAACCATTTGTCGCTGTGTGGTTGATGCTGTACCATCCACATTTGCTAGCACTTGAGATAATGCTTCTGTACGTGCAGTTTGACGCATTTGCTCTCTAGAAGGGATACGTAATACGGCACCCTCTTTCAATAAACTCATTTTACCATCAATAAACGCGTCAGGATTTGCTTCATAAATAGCTAACATTGCCTGATGAACAGATGCATTACCACGTGTTCTTTCAGCAAATAACCATAAGCTAGAACCTCTATGTGCTCTTACTGTTCCTTTTGGTGTAGCTGCTACAGGCTTAGTTTTTTTTTGAGATTGTGTTGCCACAGTTTTGGACTGAGTTGGCTTTACTGGAGTCTGGGCGGTAGCTTTAGAAGTTACAACTTTAGCAGGCTCATAAGCTGGTGGATCAATAAGTAACGTATATTCACGCAAGGTTTGACCTGAAGCCCATGATACACTTAATAAAAAGTCCAGATAAGGCTCTTTAATTGGCTGATTAGAGGTAATTTTAATAACACTCTTATTACCACGAATAACAGGTGTAAAAACCAAATCATTCAATGCGTGAGGTCTGTCAATCCCTGCTTTTGCAAAATCTTCTGGAGAAGCTATTTTAACAACCAATTCTTTATTGCTAATATTCTGAACATCATAAAGAGCTATCTCAGCATTAAGTGGTTGATTTAATGTGGACTTCCAAGTGACCTCGCCTAATCCTAATGCGTATGCACTGCCCATTGATGATAATGTTACTGCTAAACCCACTGCTGCTAATTTATGAAATCGCACCATGATTAATCCCTAATACCTTCACTATTGAATAGAAAAATTCTATTCGTGTAAACCTCATACGAGTATCTAGAAATATAGATAACTTGACTTATTATCTAATAACTTTTCTAAGAACCACAACAAAAAATTACAATTTATAAAGAAAAACTCGCTATTAACAGGCCATCTATTGATCTAAGTTACCAAATTAACCAGCATCTATTAAAAAACTCTTTATAAACAAACAAAATAAAATCAATATAACTAACAGTTTATATTATTAATATATTGTTATTCAACTACTATAACACTGAAATACAATAATATTAGAGAATATTGACAATATATTCTCTAATTTCAAAGTTACTTTTTAGTTGTAGCTTTATCAGTAACAAGCCACTTTTTACCATCATAAAAAGCTTTCCAACCTGTTGGTTTACCATTTATTTCTGTTTGCACATATTGCTCTTTAGTCTTTCTACTAAAACGTATGATGCTAAAGTTCCCATCTGGATCTTCAACAGGTGCATCACAAAGATAATAGTATTTAGGATCAATCTCTGCTTTATGAGGAATCAATTCTTTAACTAAAGGCGCTCTGGTTTCACGCTTTCTAGGAAATTGACTAGCAGCTAGAAATAGTCCAGAAGCACCATCACGTAACACATAAGTGTCATCAACTTTTTCACATTTAAGTTCTGGCATAGGTACTGCATCCATTTTCGGCGGTGCAGGCTGGCCATTTGCTAATAACTTACGGGTATTTTTACAGTCTGCGTTAGTACAGGCAAAAAACTTTCCAAAACGCCCTGTTTTTAACTGCATTTCACTACCACAACGATCACATTCTAATACTGGCCCTTCATAGCCTTTAATCTTAAAATTACCCTCTTCAATCTGATAACCATCACAATCAGGATTATTACCACAAATATGGAGTTTATGATGCTCATCCATTAAATAAGCATCCATAGCTGTACCACATTTAGAACAACGATGCTTATTATGCAATACTCGAGCTTCCGACTCTCCCTCATCATCCTGCGCAATTTCATCACCAGGAATCAAATTAATCGTTGCTTTACAACGCTCCTTAGGTGGTAGGTTATAACCTGAACAACCTAAAAAAACACCTGTTGAAGCAGTACGAATCATCATATCACGACCGCACTCTTTACATTTAATTAAGGGGGTTAGAGTTGGTGTATTGGCTCGCATGCCCTCATCTGACTGCTCTGCTTTCTCCAGTTTTTGACTAAATCCTTTATAAAAGCTATCTAATAACTTTTTCCATGGCATATCACCTTCAGCAATTTGGTCAAGATTTTCTTCCATATGAGCAGTAAAGTTATAATCCATTAAGTCATCAAAACTTTCTGTTAACCGTTCAGTAACAATATCTCCCATTTTCTCTGCATAAAAACGACGATTATGTAAAGTGACATAACCACGTTCTTGAATAGTAGAAATAATGGATGCATAGGTAGAAGGACGACCAATTCCACGCTTTTCTAATTCTTTTACTAAACTTGCTTCTGAATAACGAGGAGCTGGTTTAGTAAAGTGCTGAGAAGGATTGAGTTTAATTAAATCTAGTACTTCACCTTCGTTAACAGATGGTAATACTTGATCTTCTGCAGTCTTACCTACAGCAGCAAGCACTTTTGTATAACCATCAAATTTAAGAATACGGCCTTTAGCTTTTAACTCAAAATCTCCAGCTTCAACAGTGACTGTAGTGGATAAATACTCAGCAGGTGGCATTTGACAAGCAACAAACTGACACCAAATTAACTCATATAAACGTTCAGCATCGCGCTCCATACCTGATAATTGAGTAGCACGTAAATTAACGTCTGATGGACGAATAGCCTCATGGGCCTCTTGTGCATTGTCTTTACTAGAATAAGTAATAGCCTTAGATGGTAAATATTTTTTACCAAACTCACTATCAATATAGCCACGTACCATATCAATAGCATCAACTGATAAATTAGTTGAATCGGTACGCATATAGGTAATATAACCTGCTTCATACAAGCGTTGCGCCATCATCATTGTTTTCTTAACAGAGAAGCCTAAACGAGTACTAGCAGCTTGTTGTAAAGTAGAGGTAATAAAAGGTGCTGAAGGCTTACTACTGGTTGGCTTATCTTCACGTTTAACAACTTTATAAACTGCTTTTTCTAAAAGCTGTAAGGCTTTATCAGCTTGTTCTTTATTAATAGGACGGAATGCTTGGCCTTGCTGTTTCACAACTTCAAAATTGATATTTTCTTTTTTTGCTGTTACTAGATCAGCGACAATTTGCCAGAACTCTTCAGGAATGAAAGCACGAATTTCCCTTTCTCGTTCAACAATTAAGCGAACAGCTACTGACTGTACACGCCCTGCCGACAAACCACGAGCAATTTTTTGCCATAATAATGGCGAAACCATAAAACCTACAACACGGTCTAAAAAACGACGTGCTTGTTGTGCATTAACTCGATTAAGATCTAATTCACCAGGTTCTGAGAATGCACTTTGAATAGCCTTTTGAGTAATCTCATTAAAAACTACTCGTTTATAACGACTATCATCACCACCAATGGCTTCTCTTAAATGCCAAGCAATGGCCTCTCCCTCTCTATCCAAGTCAGTAGCTAGATAGATAGTATCAGCATCTTTTGCTAATTTTTTTAACTCATCTACCACTTTTTCTTTGCCTGGTAGAATCTCATAATGAGCTTTCCAGCCATGTTCTGGATCCACACCCATACGTTTGAACAACTGTTGCTTAGCTCGCTCTTTAGGCGATAAGCTAGTATCTGCTACTTTCTTACTTTTAGCAGTTGTGGTTGCTTTAGTAGTCCCTGTAGGCAGATCACGAATATGACCAATACTTGATTTAACAATATATTGATTGCCTAAATATTTATTAATCGTTTTAGCCTTAGCTGGAGATTCTACAATGACCAGTGACTTACCCATATAGCTGTTGTTTCCTTGGAGGTTAATCTATATTAAAAGTGATAATAAAAGCCGTTTACTATTTATAGTGTTACCACACTCTTTAATAAATAGTAAATAGACATACAGATATTTAAAATTAATTAGTTGATTCTACTTGTTTTTTTATCCTTGGAATTTTAAACCCAATCATAGCCCTAAGTAGTAATGCAGTTGCTAATATAAACGGATAATACCAAGCATCATCATTTAGCTGTAAAATATTTTGTTCAAAAGGATGCATTAAATAGAACTGATAATAAATTACAGCACCAACAATATAGCCTATAAAAATTGAGAGTGGATAACGCCATACTTGATATTGAAGTAACATAATCAATCCCATTGTTGATAAGGCAAACAACAATAAACCAATTCCAACCGTAATCGTTAAAACGGGCTCATGGGAAAGTAACGATAATAATTCAGAAACCTGATCAACCGTAATTGTATGAAACTGATAGAAAAACATAACACTTAATGCCCCAGCACCTACTGCTATCACCAAAAGCAGCAAACGGAGAATAAAGCGAATCCACTTAATCACAAGACAATCCAAACCTTTTATGAAACATTCCAATAATAGTACTAAAATGCATTCATTTTAGTATAAACTTCTAAAACAAAAAATATT
>JBEBWU010000096.1:0-7088 GCA_040391985.1 Entomomonas sp.
AGAAATTAGTTGATCTTGCAGTAGAAGCTGGTTGTGATGCATTACACCCTGGTTATGGCTTTTTATCAGAAAATCCAGAGTTGGCTAGGTGCTGTGCGGCAAAGGGAATCCGTTTTATTGGCCCTTCGCCTGAAGTGATTAAGCTAATGGGTGATAAAACCCAAGCCAGAAATGCCATGATTAAAGCAGGTGTTCCTTGTACACCAGGTACAGAGGGTAACCTTAAGGACGTTGATGAGGCTTTAAGGGAAGCTGAAAGGGTCGGTTATCCGATTATGCTGAAAGCAACTTCTGGTGGTGGTGGGCGAGGTATTCGTCGCTGTAATAACCCAGAAGAGTTAAAGCAGAATTATTCCCGTGTTATTTCTGAAGCCACTAAAGCCTTTGGTAGTGCTGAGGTGTTTTTAGAAAAATGCATTATTAATCCTTGTCATATCGAAGTGCAGATTCTGGCTGATAGTCATGGCAATGTGATTCATTTATATGAGCGCGATTGTTCGATTCAACGTCGTAATCAGAAGCTGATAGAGATAGCGCCTAGTCCACAGTTATTAGAAGCTCAACGGCAATATATTGGTGGCCTCGCGGTGCGTGCTGCACAGGCAGTAGGCTATGAAAATGCTGGAACAGTGGAGTTTTTGCTGTCGGATAATAATTTCTATTTTATGGAAATGAATACCCGTGTTCAGGTGGAGCATACCATTACTGAAGAAATTACGGGTATTGATATTGTAAGAGAGCAAATTAGAATCGCTGCTGGCGAACCATTATCTGTTAGGCAGGAAGATGTTAAGTTTAGGGGCTATGCATTACAGTTCCGTATTAATGCGGAAGACCCTAAAAATAACTTTTTACCTACCTTTGGTAGAGTAAGCCATTACTATGCACCTGGTGGCCCTGGTGTGCGGGTAGATACTGCTATTTATACAGGCTATACCGTGCCACCTTATTACGATTCGATGTGTCTTAAGTTAGTGGTGTGGGCGTTAACTTGGGAAGAGGCTATTAATAGAGGTGCTCGTGCCTTAGATGATATGCGTTTGCAAGGAGTTAAGACCACAGCCGCCTATTACCAAGAAATTATGAAGCATCCTGATTTTAGATCAGGCCGTTTTAATACTAGTTTTGTTGATTCTCATCCTGAGTTGAGTGAATACTCGATTAAACGCAGACCTGAAGAATTAGCACTAGCAATCTCTGCAGCTATTGCTGCTTATACTGGTTTATAACAGCAAGGTAGATATAAATGACTAAAAAGATTCTTATAACAGATACTATCCTTCGTGATGCCCATCAGTCTTTATTAGCAACTCGTTTTCGCACTAAGGATATGTTACCTATTTGTAATAAGTTAGATAAAGTAGGTTACTGGTCTTTAGAAGTATGGGGTGGTGCTACCTTTGATGTTTGTGTACGGTTTTTGAAAGAAGATCCATGGGAGCGTTTACGTCAATTAAGAAAAGCGTTACCTAATACCCGTTTACAAATGTTATTACGTGGTCAGAATTTATTAGGTTATCGCCATTATAGTGATGATGTGGTACAGGCCTTTGTAGCAAAAGCAGCAGAAAATGGTATTGATGTATTCCGCATTTTTGATGCGATGAATGATGTGCGTAATCTACAAGCAGCTATTGATGCTGTAAATAAAGCAGGTAAACACGCACAAGGTACAATTAGTTATACCACTAGCCCTGTGCATACCATTGAGTCTTTTGTAGAGCAAGCGAAGCAAATGGCTGACATGGGTGTACAGTCGATAGCTATTAAAGATATGGCTGGTTTGTTAACACCTTTTGTGACAGGTGATTTAGTCAAAGCATTAAAAGGGGCTTTAGATTTACCTGTGTTTATCCATTCCCATGATACGGCTGGTTTATCTACCATGTGTCAGTTAAAAGCGATTGAGAATGGCGCAGATCATATTGATACGGCTATTTCTAGTATGGCTTGGGGTACAAGTCATCCTGCTACTGAATCAATGGTGGCGGCATTACGTGATACACCTTATGACACAGGTTTAGATTTAGAGTTAATTCAAGAAATTGGTATGTATTTCTATGAAGTACGTAAAAAATATCACCAATTTGAAAGCCCATTTACTGGAGTTGATACACGTGTACAAGCAAACCAAGTACCTGGTGGTATGATTTCTAACCTTGCTAACCAAATGCGTGAGCAAGGCGCTTTAAATCGTATTAATGATTTGTTTGATGAAATTCCAAGAGTTCGTAAGGATTTAGGCTATCCTCCATTAGTCACACCAACTTCACAAATTGTGGGTACTCAGGCGTTATTTAATGTGCTTTCTGGTGAGCGTTATAAAACCATTACTAATGAAGTTAAACTTTATTTAGAAGGCCGTTATGGCAAGGCTCCAGGAGAAATCAATGAAGAATTACGCTTCCAAGCAATTGGTAATTCATTTGTGATTACTACACGTCCTGCTGATTATTTAGAGCCAGAAATGGAGCAGTTAAGAACTGAAATTGGTGACTTAGCTAAGTCTGAAGAAGATGTATTAACCTATGCTATGTTCCCTGATATCGGTCGTAAATATTTAGAAGAGCGTGCTGCGGGTACGTTAAAACCTGAAGAGTTATTACCTATTCCTGCCGCAGGTAGTGCAGGTGCCGCTGTCTCTAATGAAGGTGTTAGTGAATTTGTGGTAGATGTGCATGGTGAAAGTTACCGCATTGATATTAAGGGTGCTAGTGCTAAGGCTAAAGGAAAACGTCACTTCTACTTAACCGTAGATGGTATTCCACAAGAGGTAGTATTCGAACAGTTAGTTTCTGGTGAGAGTGCTGCTGGTGGGCGTAAGCAAGCTTCTAAAGAAGGTGACGTATCTGTTGGTATGACAGGCACTGTTGTGGATGTGTTAGTGAAAGAGGGAGACACTGTTAAAAAAGGTCAAGCACTCTTTATTACTGAAGCCATGAAAATGGAAACAGAAATTCAAGCCCCAATCGATGGTGTTATTAAAGCCATTTATATTAAGGGTGGCGATGCTGTGAACCAAGGTGAATTACTGATAGAAATTGAAGGATAAATATTAGACCATAAATGTGACTAATAGCACTAAACTATTATTAATAGACTAGTAGAATAGAACTTGTTATATTTTAATAACGAACTTAATCTGTTGAATTAATAAGGTAATTAATATGAACAAGGGACGAATTAGTAAAACTAGTCTATTAATAGGTAGTGCTTTAGTTGCAACCATGCTTTATGGTTGTGGTGGTGGCGATGACAAAAAAGCATCAACCACTAATGAACCAGCAAAATCAACAGCCTCTTCTGCTGCACCTTCCAAGCAAAAATCTGGCTCTTCAGCCGAAAATTTAGATAAAAAACTCAGTGTTTATATTAAATGCTATAACTCATCAAGACGAATAGATGATTCTATTAATCGTTATAGCAGTTGGGTAAAAGATATGGAACAAGGCCCAACAGGTAAAGAAAGAAATGTATATGGGCTATATAGTGTTAATTTAAAAGGTATTACTGAGTGTAAAACCAAAATTACCGATGTGGCTGCATTAGCCCCTGTAACTGATTTAGATAAAGCAGCTGTGGCTTTTGCTAATGATGCTGAAACAGTAGGTCAATTGATCGATGAGCTTTATGGTTACTATGATCAAAAAGACTATAAAGATGATGACTTTAAAAAAGGCAAAGAGCTTCATAGCCCATTTGCGAGTAGTGCTAAGCAGTACTTAATAAGTGCTAATATGTTTGCTGATTTGATTGATGTTGAAAATGATAAAAGACAAGTTGAGCAGTTAGTAGAAATTGAAAAACAGCAAGGCAAAAATGCTAACTACTACCGACTATCTATTATGATTCAATCTAAGAAAATTGCTAATCTACTGTATGAAGATGATTTCTCTGTAGATCAGGTGAAAGAATTGATTGATCAGTATAGTAAAGATGTGGATGCAGCATCTGATTATTATGAAGATCCAAACAATAAAGACGCTATGAAGAAATTAGGCATAATGACTGATTCAAAACTTAGGTCAGTTATTAGTGCAGCAAAAGATTTTAATAAATCGGCTAAAGAGCGTTATAGAAGTGTTCGTGATAAAAAACCTATTAGATCATCAACACCTAGTACTGCTAAATTTACAACAGGTACAGTACAAAATGTACAAGCTAAATACAATGATTTAGTGAATGCATTTAATCGTTAATTTATTATTGTAGTAATCTTAAGGGCAATATTTTTTTAGTATTGCCCTTATTTTTTATTTAAAAGTTAGGTTGGAATCATATTTTTTGGTAAATCTAAGATATCAACAATTACATCACCTGCTAGTTTTTTCCCTTGTTCGGTATGTAAGGCTGGCTTATCACCTAAAAAAGTTAATGTGGTTGTTGCTTTAATAGCAGTGCCATAAATTGTGCTTGTGTAAGCATCTAAGCCTGATGGAGTGTCCAAAGCTAAAGTGGGTAAATTAAGGGCATTTAATTGCTTGATAACCTGTTGCCAATTATCAGACAATGGTCGATTAAGCCCAATACCAAATAAACCATCTATTATTAGTGTAGGCTGAGTTGTTAACTGTTCTAAATGATTAATTTCAGGTAGCTTATTAATCTCGCATAACTCTAAGGCTTTTACAGTAGCAGGGCTTGCTACTTGATCAGGAATATAAAGTGTAATTTGATAGTCTCGCGAGTGTAAATTTAACCCCGCCCATAAAGCATCTCCACCATTATTACCAGTTCCTACAGCAACTAAAATATGGCTAGAAGTAGGGTAGTGGTGACTCACCCAATCAGCAGTAGAACGTGCCGCTCGCTGCATTAAATCAATCCCTGCCTTATCAGCAGTTTGCTCTATTTGGCGGAGTTGAGAGAGAGTGTAGGTTGCTATCATATTATTTATCTTACAAAATAAAATTATTAGTAATTAAAAATCTTAATATTGTTCATAAATAATATAGAATTTAATAAAAAATGCCTACCTATATAATTATTATATATAGATAGACATTAAGGAAGTTAACATTGTGATTAGTGATTAGTGTCTTCAGATTTCATTTGTGCGATAGAAATTCGTAAAGTATTTGCTTGATGTTTACATTCTTCTTGTGAGCGTGTCTTTATGGTATTGATCATAGAATTTCTTTTTTGTTCACGCTCAGTTGTAGTTATTTTATTATATAAAGGTGAAACCTTATCATCATACATATAAGCAGTGAGCTCATCATAAGCTTTTAAAGTGTCTATACAATTACCTGTTAAACCTGTAGTAGTATCAGTCGTATTTTCCGTTTTATTACAAGCCATCAAAAATAACGAACATATACTTACAATAACTATTTTTTTCATTTAATTAACCTTTTAATAATTTATATATTACTTAACTCTTTGTCCTGGCAGAGCACCGCTATCTGGGCTTAATAAGTAAATTTCTTCACCACCAGGGCCTGCTGCCATTACCATTCCTTCTGACATGCCAAAACGCATTTTTCTAGGTTTTAGATTAGCGACCATTACGGTTAGGCGACCTTCTAATTTACTGGGGTCTTTATAAGCACTTTTGATTCCTGCAAAGACATTGCGTTGTTGGTCACCAATATCTAAAGTAAGTTGTAGTAACTTATCGGCACCTTCTACATGTTGTGCTTTAATAATTTTAGCTACACGCATATCAACTGCAGCAAAAGCATCAAATTCAATTTCTTGTGCTAATGGGTCTTTTGTTAACTCACCATTACCTTTAGGTGCACCTTCTGCTTTTAGATCTTCTTTAGATGCTTCTACCATTGCATTAACTTGCTCTTGTTCAATACGAGTCATTAACGGTTTAAACTCATTCAGTTGATGATTAGCTAAAGGCATTTGGTAATCAGTCCATATTAAAGGCTCAATATTTAAATATGCTTCTGCTTTTTTAGCTAATTCAGGTAATACAGGCTTTAAAGTAAGTACTAGTAGGCGGAATAGGTTAATACCTAATGCACAAATTTCTTGTACTTCTTGTTGTTTGCCTTCTTGTTTATTTAAAGCCCAAGGTGCTTTGTCAGCAATCCACGCGTTAGCTTGGTCTGCTAATGCCATAATTTCACGCATTGCTTTGTTAAAGTCACGTGCTTCATAAGCTTCTGCAATTGTTGGAATAGTATCTTGGAAGGCTTGCCATAATTCTGGAGCTGGGTTCGCTGCTACCAATACGCCATTGTTACCACGAGCAATAAAGCCAGCACAGCGACTAGCAATATTTACTACTTTACCTACTAAATCTGAGTTTACCTTTTGAATAAAGTCTTCAAGGCTTAAATCAAGATCATCAACAGTACGAGTAAGTTTACTAGCATAGTAATAGCGTAAGTATTCTGGTTGTAAATGGTCTAGGTAAGTACGGGCCTTAATAAATGTCCCTCTTGATTTAGACATTTTTGAACCGTTTACAGTTAAGTAACCATGTACATTAATAGCAGTAGGTTTACGATAACCTGCACCCTCTAGCATTGCTGGCCAGAATAGGGCATGGAAGTTAACAATATCCTTACCAATAAAGTGATAAACCTCTGCATCAGAATCTTTTTTCCAAAAACTATCAAAATCTAATTGTGGTTGTTGTTTACATAAGTTTAAGAAGCTAGCCATATAGCCAATAGGTGCATCTAGCCATACATAGAAAAACTTATTAGGTTCATCTGGGATTTCAAAGCCAAAGTAGGGCGCATCGCGAGAAATATCCCATTCTTGCAAACCAGAATCTAACCATTCAGCTAATTTATTGGCTACAGAATCTTGTAATGAACCACTACGTGTCCATGTTTTAAGCATCTCTGTAAAATCAGGCAATTTAAAGAAGAAGTGCATAGATTCTTTAAGTACAGGGATAGCTCCTGAGATAGTAGATCTAGGATTTTTTAATTCAGTTGCATCATAGGTAGCACTGCATTTTTCACAGTTATCACCGTATTGATCTTCTGCACCACAGCGTGGGCATGTACCTTTAATAAAACGATCTGCTAAGAACATTTTCTTTTCAGGGTCAAAATATTGTGTTACTGGGCGAGCAGCTATATGATCATTTTCTTTTAGCGTTAAATAAATTTTTTCTG
>JBEBWU010000097.1:0-7050 GCA_040391985.1 Entomomonas sp.
CTCTACCACCTTGTACTGTAGAAATACGAATAAATACAGGTGTTTTTAATTTAGTATTGGTTAGGAAACCTGCTTTTGTATATTTTTCTAATGATTCATATACTTGGAAATAGCCATGAGCACCTATTGCTCGTGCGTGAACAACGCGTTCTGGAATACGTTCACGATCAAAATGCCCCATTTTATCTTGAAAAATAAAATCTTCTAACAATGAAGGGCCACGATTACCCGCTTTCAATGTATTTTGATTATTAGCAATCTTAACCCCAAGATTAGTAGTTAACGGTTGCTTATCACCATCTACACGTACTTTATCAAGGTCTTTGCTTTTATCAGTAGTATTTTTAGGTAACTTTTGCGAACCAGGGGCTGTTGGTTCTTGACCTGGCAATGTTGGTTTGGGTGTTGGTTTATTAGATACATCAGAAGGGGCTGTATCTTTAAGATGTGGAGAAACAGCTTCTTTACCAGGCATAGGTGCTTGATGTGACTTTTTACTCATCGTATTGCTCCTTATAATCACTGCAAAATATTTTGCTTTATTACAAGCAAATAGGCTTTGCTACTAACTAAACTTATAAGTCAAAACTTATAATACAATCGATTGTTATCACCGTAGAAAGCCTATAGCTTTTATTTAATTGGCTAGGCTAATGTTACAAATCATCTACACCTTAATGAGGGTAATCAAACATTTTGTGAACTACAATAAGACGTTAGCCTTAGAGCTAATAAGTTATTGTGGTATTTGATATAAATTTGCAGTTAAAAGTAATTTAGCTCTCTGCTGTTATTCCTTATAATAGCGCCATGATAAATACAGACTTTCTAAACTCACCTTGGCGTAAAGACTTTCCTGCCCTGCAAAATTTGGCAAAACAAAATATAGTTTGGCTGGATAGTGCGGCTACTTCACAAAAACCTTACTCCGTTATAGAAACTATTACAGACTACTATCAACTGGGATGTGCCAATATCCATCGTGCTCAATATCCATTAGCACAAAAGATTACAAGTCAATTTGAGCAAGTTCGGCATAAAGTTGCTCAATTTATAAATGCATCCACAGATGAACAAATCGTTTTCACACGCAGCACCACAGAAAGTATTAATCTGTTGGCTTATGGCTTAGAAGCTAATTTGCCAAATACAGGTAATATTGTAATTAGTGGTTTAGAACATCATGCCAATCTTTTACCTTGGCAACAATTAGCACACCGCAAAGGATTAGAATTAGTTGTATTGCCATTTACAACAGATGGTATTATTGATTTACCAGCCGCTCAAACAATGATTAACCAACAAACTAGATTGCTCGCTGTTAGTCAAATGTCCAACGTGTTTGGTACCTTACAACCTATTACAGAACTTATTCAAATAGCTAAACAACAGGGTACTATTACTGTTATAGATGGTGCACAAGGCATTGTGCATCAGACTACCGATGTACAGACACTAGACTGTGACTTTTATGCTTTTTCAGGTCATAAATTTTATGCCCCTGAAGGCGTTGGTATACTCTATGGCAAAACTGAGCAACTTAACAAACTACAACACTGGCAACTCGGTGGAGAAATGGTACAAACTGCTACCTATCAAACCGCTAGTTTCTATCCTGCCCCTTTAGGATTTGAAGCAGGTACTGCTGCTATTGGCTCAGTATTAGGGTTAGGTGCTGCTATTGATTATCTAAATGCTCAAGACAGAACAGCTATAACAAATCATGAACAAGCACTTTTAACATATCTTGTGAATCAGTTAACCCAACGAGAAGGTGTATGTATTTTAGGCCAACCTGACCAATCACTTATTAGCTTTTATATTAAAGGTATCCATCCAGCTGATTTAAGCCAACTGTTAACCGAACAAAATATTGCTACTCGTGCTGGGCAGCATTGCTGTATGCCTCTTTATAATTCATTAGGTTTAAGTGGCTCTATTAGACTTTCTTTAGCACTCTATAATAACCTAGATGATCTCCAACAATTCCTTGTTGCTTTAGATAAAGCAATTGAGTTATTAGCATGAGTCTTCCAGATACTGCCCAACAGATACTAGATTCTTTTACTACTGCTAATAGTTGGGAACAAAAAATGCGTTTACTAATGCAAATAGGTGCAACATTAGAACCTTTACATGAAGATGAACAAATTAACAAAAACCAAGTACAAGGTTGTGAAAGCCAAGTATGGTTAATTGCTGAACAACATAATGAATTATGGCATTTTAAAGCTTATAGTGATGCACGACTGATCCGTGGCTTATTAGCCATACTCTTAGCCAGAGTAAACCACTTAACCACAAATGAAATTCAGCAAATTGATTTAGAAAATTGGTTTCAACAGTTAGGATTAGCCAAACAATTATCAAGCTCTCGACGAGATGGTTTAAAAGCTATTGTTAAGAGAATAAAATCTGTTAAAACGACATAAAAAAACGGTAACTGCCTAAGCAAGTTACCGTTTTCACTATGCAAAAATTGAATTACATATTTTGACGAATACCTGCTACTAACCAAGGCTTATTCTCACCTTGTTCACGCTCCATCCGCCAGCTTTCATTAAAGATTTCACCTTGATCAAAACGAGATGTTTTAGCAACGCCTGTAAAAGTTAAAGTAGCTACTGTTTTCTCAGCATCATCATCTACCCCATCAAGTACTACACCAAGATTATCAATATAGGTAGACTGGAAACCATCACCTGCTTCTGCACGCTCTTGTTTTAAGAAGGTTAACAATTCAGGAGTCACATATTCTGCAATCTTATCCATTTCATTAGCATCCCAATGTTCTTGTAATGCCATAAAATGTTCTTTAGCAGCAACCACAAACGAATCTGCATTAAACCAAGCAGGAGCATTAATTACAGGCTCAGCACTAGTTGTAGCTGATCGTTGTGTACCAAATATTGGTGATTGATTATTATCCTGCCCTTGGAAAGTATTAACAGAATTATTAGCACCTTGTTGTTGTGGTTGCATACGACTTCTGATAAAACGAATAATAAAGAAGGCTAGTAAACCAATAACAATAATGTCGAAGAAGTTGATACCGCTAAAGCCACCCATAAATAATGAAGCTAATAAACCACCAGCCACAAAACCAGCTAATGGTCCCATCCAACTTCTACCAGGCGCAGCCTGCTGATTAGGGTTAGCTGCCTTATTAGGTGTTGCTTGGCGTGTTTGTTGATGAGAAGGGGCTTTACCAAATGAACGGCCACCACCAAAGCGTCTTGCATCTGCATCAAAACTCACTAAAACCATAGATAGACTAAGACAAACGATTGCAAAAAAACTAAAAATACGCTGCATTGTGACAAAATCCCCCTGCAATAACTGATAAACTTTTTATACTATATGGTGACATATTATTAATATTTCATTACCAATAGTGATTAATTTTGTTTCTTTTCTTTGCAAAAGTCTATCACAGTAGCGAAAGACTATATAGTCTTTAAATAGGAGAAAATATGGAACCACGGATTAGTATTATTACATTAGGTGTCCAAAATTTAACTGATTCTTATAATTTCTATCATCATGGCTTAGGTTTTGAAACCAGTGGTACTCCAGATGATGGTATTTTATTCTTTAAAACATCAGGATGTTGTCTAGCTTTATATCCCTATGAAGAATTAGCAAAAGATGCCTTAATAGAAGTGCCAAACAAATCCAGTTTTTCTGGCATTACCTTAGCGCATAACACTCACTCTGAAGAACAAGTAGAGCAAATATTGAAGAAAGCTGAAAATGCTGGTGCTACCATCATAAAATCTGCACAAGCTACTTCATGGGGTGGTTACCATAGTTACTTTACAGACTTAGATGGTTACTTATGGGAAATTGCCTATGGCGCAATGTGGCAATTTAATCCTGATGGTAGTTTATTAATTAAATAATGCTATATATTATTTACTTTTAGTCTTTTTACTAACCTCATTACCTTGTGGCTTAAATGCTTTGCCACAAGGAGGACAAACAATATCCTCATTCTTTTTATAGGTTTCGTCGGTCACTTGAAAAATCTTGCCACAGGCAGGACATTTAATATCTATTTCTTTGTTCATAATTCACTCCTTAAGGTTAAACTATTAACAGAGAATTAGCGTAGCATTAGCAACGAATTAATAATGTTATATGAAAGTCGAGAAAGGGCTATAACTTTGGTCATATCCTCCTAGATATACCTTATATTTTAACTCACATTTTAAAATAGAAAATAACTAGCCAAGCTAAGGTGAGACAGGTATATTTTAAAATTTGAATCTTTAGTAATTAGCGAGTAAACATTTTTGCATAAAGTAATACTGTTGTTATTAAGTATCATAATAACAAACCAAGTTTTAGCAGCCACCTATGAAAGCCATGGTTATGCACAGTTTGGTCAACTTAAATATCCTGCTAATTTTAAAAATTTTGCTTGGGTAAATCCAAAAGCCCCAAAAGGGGGCACACTAAAAATAATGGCTACAGGTACTTTTGATACTTTAAATCCCTATTCAATAAAAGGTACCAGCCCAATTGCAACACCTAACTTTTTCCAATATGGTATTACTGAGCTCAATGAAACCTTAATGGTAGGTAGTGGTGCTTATGATCCCTCAGGGGATGAGCCAGCCTCTAACTATGGCTTAATTGCGAAAACCATTGAATATCCTGATGATCGTAGCTGGGTTATTTTTAATTTACGACCTGAAGCACGCTTTCATGATGGTACCCCTATTACTGCTGAAGATGTTGCTTTTTCTTACCACACCCTATTAGAAAAAGGGCATCCTCAATATCGGGCAATGCTACAAGATGTAGATAAAGTTCGCATTATGGGGCCCCATCGTATTAGTTTTGATTTAAAAACTGTTGGTAACTCTCTGGCTATTTTACGCTTAGGAGAAATGCCTATCATTTCTAAAAAATACTGGGCTGATAAAGATTTTACAGCAACCACTTTTACCCCTCCATTAAACAGTGGTTCTTATAAAATAGTCAGTGTTGAACCAGGCAGACGTTTAGTATTTGAGCGTGTAAAAAATTGGTGGGGAGAAAAACTAGCCGTCAATAAAGGAAAATACAATTTTAATCGTGTTGAAGTTGAGTTCTATCGTGATTCAACAGTAGCTTTTGAAGCATTTAAAGCTGGCGAGTTTGATATTTATATTGAAAATAAAGCCAAAAATTGGCTAACTGCCTATAATTTCCCCGCTGTTAGACGTGGAGATATCATTAAAAAAGAAATTAAAAATAAACTTCCTGCACAATCACAAGGTTTATTCTTTAATACTCGCCATCCCATCTTTCAAGATATCAAAGTAAGACAAGCGCTCTCCTTACTATTTGATTTTGAGTGGTCTAACCGTACCTTATTTAATAATAGCTACCTGCGGAGTGAAAGCTATTATCCTAATAGTGAATTTGCTGCTACAGATATTCCTACAGGCAATGAGTTACTTCTGCTAGGTGCATGGCGCGATAAATTACCTGAACAATTATTTACTACACCTTTCCAACTACCTAAGAACCAATTTGGTGGTTTGAGTAGAGATACACTTCGTCAAGCTTTTGAATTACTAAAAGAAGCTGGTTGGCATGCGACTAGAGATGGTATGCGGAATGATAAAATGGAATTATTATCTTTTGAAATCTTATTAGTAAACCCTAGCTTAGAGCGTATTTTGCTACCCTACCGCAACAACCTAGACTTGTTAGGTATCAATGTAACCATACGAACAGTAGATCGTGCTCAATATAAACAAAGGCTAGATAACTTTGATTATGATATGATTTTAATGACATTACCGCAAAGTTTGAACCCTAATTTTGAACAATGGTTATACTTTCACTCCAGTCAAGCATGGGGTAAAAGTAGTAAAAACTATGCAGGTATAAATAATCCTGTAGTTGATGGTTTGTTAGTACAGCTACTTGCCTCTCAAACAAGGGAAGCACAAGTGGCTGCAACTAAGGCATTGGATAGAGTATTATTATGGAATTACTATATGATTCCTAATTGGTATATAGATAGTACTCGTATAGCTTATCGCAATAAACTTGGTGTGGTTAAATCTCCCCCCTATACAATGGGATTACGTGGTTGGTGGTTAAAAAAGTGAGCAGCACATGGTGATAATGACTAATAAAAGCCTACCCTTATTATTTATTTTAATATTGAGCTTCATTTGCACTCTAACCCAAGCAAAACCTCAGCATGCGATGACCATGTATGATGAAGCTCCTAAATATCCTGCCGACTTTAAACATTTTGCTTATGCTAATCCTGATGCTCCTAAGGGAGGTACATTAAGATTAGCTAGTTACGGTGGCTTTGACTCTTTTAATGGCTTTATACCTAAAGGTCAGGTAGCGGATTATGTAAGCCTAGTCTATGACACGTTAACTATTCAATCTTATGATGAACCTAATACAATCTATGGTCTGGTTGCAGAAAAAATAGATAAATCGCCAGACTCTAGTTGGGTGCGTTTTTATTTACGAAAAGAAGCTAAATTTAATGATGGTCATCCTATAACAGCTGAAGATGTAGCCTTTACTTTTGATATTTTAAAAAAGGAAGGTCGTCCTTTTTTTCGCCAATATTATGCAGATGTAAGTAAAGTAATAGTAGAAAATAAACATCAAGTACTGTTTCGCTTTAAAGTTAAAAATAATCGTGAATTACCAATGATTGTAGGGCAACTTCCTATACTGCCTAAACATTGGTGGCAAGATAAAGACTTTACAGTAACTAACCTTATTCCACCATTAGGTAGTGGCCCTTATAAAATAGGTAAAGTAAAAGCTAATGCCAGTATTGAATATGAACGTGTAGATGATTGGTGGGCAAAAGATTTACCTGTTGTAAAAGGTTTTTATAACTTTGATAAAATAATTATTGATTATTACCGTGATATGTCTGTTGCATTAGAAGCTTTTAAAGCTGGGCAATTTGATTTTAACTTAGAGTATTCTGCCAAAAGTTGGGCAACAGGGTATGAAGGTACTCCTCTTAAAGAAGGAAAATTAATTAAAAAGGAATTAACTAATCATAATACT
>JBEBWU010000098.1:0-7046 GCA_040391985.1 Entomomonas sp.
GACGTTGTAAATCACGTTCGATATTAAGTTGTTGCTCTAATGTATTATCAAAACTTACATTTAAAGCTTGTTTTGTTAGAGCTAAACCATAGGTAGGCTGAGCAGCGAAATGGCTAGCCAACTTATCTGTTTCTTCAACTAATTTATCATCGTCGACACATTGCCAAATCAATCCCCAGTCAGCAGCCTGTTCAGCAGATAACTTATTACCTAATAAAGTTAATGCTTTTGCCCTCGCCAAACCAATTAAGCGAGGTAATATCCATGTGCCACCAGAATCAGGAATTAAACCTATTTTCGCAAAGGCTTGAATAAAGCTAGCTGATTTTGCAGCAATAACAATATCGCAAGCTAATGGAATATTAGCGCCAGCACCAGCTGCTACACCATTAACAGCACAAATAGTTGGAATCGGTAAATCTTGTAATTGTAAAATTAATGGATTATAAAATTGCTCTATTGAGTAGCCTAAATCTGGCATCTCTGAACTTGCTTTGACATTACGATCACTTAAATCTTGTCCTGCACAAAAGCCGCGTCCAGCACCAGTTAACACTAAAACTCGTACTTGCTCATTACACTGTATTTCATCTAGAACCTGTTTAACTTCTTTATGCATAGCCTCATTAAAACTATTTAGCTGTTGTGGACGATTTAATGTTAGCTTTGCAATGCCATTCTCAAGGCTAAAAATAATATGTTCAAAAGACATTCTGATCACCTTCTTATTAATAAAGTTTTTATTGTTTTAATACTAATAGCTGTTAACAGATTACAGTTTATACTAGCTTTTTTATTATTTATATAAATTCATATATCCAGATCATTAAATAGGATACAAAATATTGATAATGATCATTGAAAATGTATTGTATTTGTATTTTACATTACTGTTTATAGTAAAAAAGTACTATATACAAAACCTATAAAATAGTGTATTAGTAATAACTATAGCTTATAAAATAAAATCTTTTACAAACATAAAAATATATTACAGATTTTTTATATTATTTATTTTTAAATATCATATATTATATATTTTTCTCACTAACATTTTAAAATAAGAATATTATGACTTGCTATCGCTATCAAAACCTTATCCCTGTAGTACACCCCACGGCTTATGTTCATCCAACCGCGATATTAATTGGTGATGTTATTGTTGAAGCAGGATGCTATATAGGCCCCCTTGCTTGCTTACGCGGTGATTTTGGTCGCCTTATTTTACGTGAAGGCAGTAACTTTCAAGACACTTGTGTTATGCACGGTTTTCCAGGCTCAGAAACCATCGTTGGTAAAAATGGTCATATTGGCCATGGTGCTATATTACATGGCTGTATTCTTGAAGAAGATTGCTTAGTAGGTATGAATGCTGTTGTAATGGATGGTGCACACATTGCACCACGATGCATTATTGCTGCAACTTCCTTTGTTAAAGCAGGTTTTAGTTGCGAGGAACAGTCAATGATTATGGGCACTCCCGCTGAAGTTAAACGTAAACTAACCGATAAAGAATTAGCTTGGAAACAACGGGGTACTAAGGAGTATCAGGAACTAGCTAAACGTTGCTTAATCGATATGGAAGTTTGTGAACCCTTATCTGCAATAGAAGAAAATAGACCTTTAACGACTGAAGATCCATTATTAAAACCTAAATTTCTTTCCTAAATAAAAACTGATATAGTCATTAGCTTTCAACTTACTTATTTTCTAATAACTTATTCTACTATTTAATCATGACAACATTAGCTACACTTAATCAACTTATTGAAAATTACCAACAGCAGACAACTGTAAGAGCCAGCTCACTTATTATCACGCTGTTTGGAGATGTGATTGAACCTCATGGTGGTAGTATTTGGTTAGGTAGTTTAATCCAAGCATTACAACCTTTAGGTATTAGTGAACGATTAGTAAGGACTTCCATTTTTCGACTAACCCAAGATAATTGGCTAACTAATGATAAGATAGGCAGAAAAAGCTATTATGCTTTAACAAATTACGGACGTAGTTGTTTTGAAAAAGCATTTAAACGCGTCTACTCTCCCAACCCTCCTTCATGGGATGGTACATGGTGCATAATAATTTCCTCACAACTTCCAACAGAAAAACGAAAAATAGTTCGTGAGAAATTAGAATGGTTAGGTTTCGCATTGTTAGCACCTAATACTATGGGTAGTCCACAATATGATCGCACGGATATTTTCACTACCCTGCAAGAGCTGGATGTTTTAGAAGATTGCATTATCTTCTTTACTACACCACAAGAAATACTAGCTTCTAAAGCATTAAGACAACAAGTGACTGAAAGCTGGGATATTGATCTGCTAAAACAAGGATATCAAAATTTTGTGCAATCATTTCGCCCACTTTTACAAGAATTATCTCTAGCAAAAACCATAAAACCTAGTGATGCTTTCTTAATTAGATTACTACTTATTCACGAATATCGAAAATTACAGTTACGTGATCCACAACTACCTGACGAGTTATTACCAATAGATTGGGAAGGAAGAGCAGCTAGACAATTGTGTCGTAATATCTATCGTCTAATATCCACTTCAGCAGAAAAATGGATTAATCAAAATCTAGAAAATGCAGATGGATTGCTTGCAGAAGCAAATTGGAGTTTCTATCAACGTTTTGGCGGTATCGACCAGTCTCAATAATGAAGACTGTTTAACTTTCATAACAAAAGAGGGACGAAATCATGCAAATCAATGAGTTAAAAGAAGGAGATATTTTATTATTCTCTGCTGAGAAAGGTAGCTTTATTTCTTGGGCCATAACATTTCTTACCAGTGCCCCTGTTAGCCACGCAGCTATGTATTATAATGCTGATAAACAATCAATTATTGAAGAAACACCTCCACAAGTTGCTACTAATGGAGCAGTAAAGCGTTTTAAAGAACGAATTATTTATGTACAACGTTTAGATACAAATCTTCCCATGCAACCTGTTATTGATAAAGCAACAGCTTATCTAAATAATGAAGAACCCTATGATAAATATGGCCTTTATACTGTAGGCTTATTACTTGTTTATAAAAAAGTATCACTTAATACTAGAGCTCAGAAAGTTGTTATACGTATCTTAAAAAAACTAACCACTTCTATTACAAACTACATACACAAGCACAAAACACCAGGCAAAACCCCAATGGTTTGCTCTCAGTTTGTAGCACAGTGTTTTGAGGATGCAGGTAGCAACTATCAACTCAAATTTAAAAATAGTGTATTACAAGCAAATAACTCATTCTCTCTCTTAGAGCAAGCTATTAACCAACTAGAAACAGCTAATAGTGATTATGTTTTTGATAGTAATAATGTCATTACTACTACTGTTGAAGAAGATGCTGAGACTTTATGTAAAGAGTTAAAAGACGCTTTAGAATCTAATGATGACCAATTAGCAAACACAGATTCAGCCCACCCTACTTCTGTGAATAATCTGCTAACAGATGCTATTGCTGCATTTTCAGTAGCACATGTAGAAACTGATAATGCGCTACAAGCAATGAAAACATTGGAAAATCAGCTTAGTATGTATGTTTTCCCTGGAGATTTATTACTACACTGTACTAATACTAAGAAAGTTGGAGAGATTAAAATCTAACTTATCAAGAAACTGTTTGAGTTATTGCAGATGAGCAAAACATATTAGTAGATTAAATGAAATTTTTAACTACTAATATGCTTAACTTTTTTTAAATTAAGCCTTATTGAAACAATATAAGTTAACTAGCTTACAAATCCAAAACTAACTTACCACTTTTACAACCAGAAACACAGATCATCATTACATTATTTGCTTCTTTTTCCTCATCACTCAAGACTCCATCTTGATGGTCAGGAACACCTTCCAACACTGTAGTTTTACAACTACCACAGACACCTCCTCGACACACATAGTCTAGCTCCATACCATTCTCTAAAAAGGTATCTAATAATGATTTTCCTACCATTACTTCAAACGTCTTATCAGATTTTGCTAAGTAAACTTGATAGCTATGAGGTATCTTTTTACTGTCTCCCACAAATAAATCACCCGCTGTGAATAATTCATTATGCAAATTAGTATAACCAAATTTATTACAAACTTGATCAAATGCTCTTTGCATTGTCACGGGGCCACAACAGTAAAAATGTGTATCTTTTGAATGCCCAGCTAGGTATTTCTCAAAATTAGGATAACCTTGCATTTCATCATCAAAATGCCAAGTTACTTTTACATCCAAGTTTTCTAACTCATCAAGAAAAGCTGTTTCAATACGTGATCTTGTGCAATAAATTAATTCAACTGAACGGCCTAATTTCAATAACCTATTTAACATACAAAAAATAGGGGGAATACCTATTCCCCCTGCAATTAATACAGTATGCTCTGCTTCCTCATTTAAAGGAAAATTGTTTCTAGGGAGGGAAATATCTACTTGCTCACCAATATGCATCAATTGATGTATATAAGCAGATCCACCACGACTATAACGATCATATAAGACCGCTAACCTATAATGATCTCGTGCATCAGGAGAATTAATCAATGCATAACTTCGTGTTAATTGATTAGGTAAATATAGGTCTATATGCGCACCAGGTGTAAATGGCGCAAAATATGAACCGTTTGAAGGTTTTAGTTTTATTCCTAAAATACCTTCTGCTTCTTTTTGTAAATCATATACAAGTGCCTTTTGCTTTGTCATGCTCATTCCGCCTTTTCAGTAATATTTTTATATATTTAATTACTAACAAACGCATTAATTCGGTTTAATTTTTATAATTATTAGCTATGCCATAGCTACTTAATTAAACAAGCAATTGCTACATCTACATTTTGTTTTAAATGATGAAGGTTAATTGTACCAACAATGGCTGAAGACACTGCTGGTTGTGAAAAAACCAAATCAAAACTAGCCTCGACAGGAGATTTATCCGCATTAGCACATACATGCCCACTTGCTAATGCTTTCTTGATAAATATACCTTTATTATTTTGTGCTGCATAGTCCAAAACTGCTTTTTCAGACTGTTCATTTAAGTTAAAAGTTACCATTGCACAATCACTTTGCTGCAATGCTTTAATGCCACCTTCAACTGTCTTTCCAGATAAGCCAAAACTACGAATAAGACCTCGTTCTTTTAGCCTTTTTAAAGTGTCCCACAACTCCAAATCATTTACAATTGGTAAATCATTACCATCAGAATGTATTAATAACACATCAATATAATCTGTTTGTAAGCGTTTAAGACTCCGCTCAATAGAAGAAGTAATATGTGCAACACTAAAATCAAAAGAAGAAGAACCATTAATAAATTCTTCACCTGCTTTACTAACTATTATCCATTGCTCACGATCAGTTAATAACTCACCTAATCGTTGTTCACTATTACCATAGGCAGGAGCTGTATCTAAGGTATTAATACCTAAATCACGTGCTGTTCTTAATAATACTTTAACTTCATCATCATTAGGAATAGTAAAATGTGCTGGATATTTAACACCTTGATCACGACCAATCTTGACCGTCCCCAAACCTATTGGAGAAACTTCAATGCCTGTACTACCTAAAGGCTTGTACAATTCATGTAAAGTTTTCATGGTAATAATTCGTCCCACACTCTTTTGGCAACAAAAGGCTTAGGAAGTTCAGGCAATGGTTGCTGATAAAGTGGTTTTATATTATTTTTTTGTAAACTGTTAATGCATTGATCTGCAAAATCAGGCGCTAATGCTAATTTTGTTGGCCAACCTACAATGATAGGTAATTGTTCTGCTATAAATGCATTATCTGGACGCATCAAACTATTTTGAGCAGGCTCAGCACGATTAACCCTTAGCGTTGCCCACTCCGCATTTGATAAATCGATCCAAGGAAGAAGCTTAGCTACTTCTGATTTAGCAAACTCTATTTGTTCACTTTCACTTCTAGCAACACCGCTGGCTTCTGATAACTCAGCACCTAAATACCAAACAGGTGTACCATCTTGATGATAATGTGTCGTAACGGTTAATCTAGGTTTTACCCCAGCACCTAAACAATGAGCATACAGCGGCTTAATATTGGGGGACTTAACCATTACCATATGCAAAGGTCTGAGTTGCATTGCTGGTTTAGTAAGATTAAAACCTTTCATCAGCTCTTCATTACCTTCACCTGCTGATAAAACCAAACATTGAGTTTCTATAGTAAAATCATCTGCTTTTATTACTGTTTTATCTTTAGAAACACTCATAGCAGATAATGATTTTGCTGCCAAAACACGGTTCTCTGACAACTCTACTAATCTACTGATTAAAGTAGGAACATCTAATACTAACTCGTCTAACTGGTAAGCTTTACCTTTAAACTGTTCATTTTGCAAGGCCATTGGTAATTCATTATTTTTTACTTGTTTTACACGAGTTCTTAAGGCTTTACTCGCAAAGAAACTCATTAAATTACCTGCAATACTTCCTGGTGACCATAAATAATGATAATGGCTTAAAATATTAACACCAGTTAAATCTAACTCACCATTTCCTGCCAAACACTCTCGCCAACGTTTAGGCATTCCTGAAATTGCTTCAGAAGCACCTGTTAATGCACCATTTAGTGCATACTTAGTGCCTCCATGAATAATACCTTGTGACTTTACTGATTGTCCGCCTCCCAACGTATTATTTTCAATCACTAAAGTACTATAACCTAATTGATGAAGTCGCGCATTAAGCCATAACCCTGCAATTCCACCACCTACAATAACAATATCAGTAACTATTTGTTGAGACATATAATGACCTTAGAACATGATTGGTACAATATAAACATCCTTTCTTAAATACTAAAATAGTACGTATATTTACAACTCCCCTAATGACACTTTAATTATATTAATTAAAGCTTCTCTTCAGCCTGTAAAGATGACTGTGATTCTTGCATCTCATCATCTACAGAAACTGTATTCACTAGCTCTTTATTACATTGACGTTTTTGTTGCCATTTACGAAAACCAAATTCAAGCGGCCAACGAATAAAAATAGCAAAGATAAAATAAATAGCTAATGC
>JBEBWU010000099.1:0-7007 GCA_040391985.1 Entomomonas sp.
CAGAGGCTAACATAGGTTCAATTACTGGTCGATAAGGTTCTATTCCTATTCCCTCTAAAGGGTTAGGTTTTTCTAAACCGCGCAGCCAATTATTAATGGCTAATTGGTAAGTCTTTTCCTGCAAAACAGAGTCTTTAACAGTAATACTAATATTGCCAGACTCACCTAGGCGCTTAAAAAGCTGTATATTAACATCTTCCCATGTTGCAGTTGCTTTATTATCAACAGCAACTATTTCACTCATAGGCATTAAACCAGCAGTAGCCGCAATACTTTCAGGTAAAACCTTACCCACTGTGGGAATAGGTACTTTTGCTCCAATTAATGCTAACACCCAAAACAGTAGAAAAGCCAAGATAAAATTAGCTAACGGACCTGCTGCTACTATGGCTATACGTTGACCAACCGATTTACGGTTAAAAGCATAAGGTAACTTCTCTGCAGGGATTTCTTGCTCTGTCTCTCGCTCATCTAGCATTTTTACATAACCACCAAGCGGGATCATAGCAATAACATATTCTGTGCCACGTCGGTCACGCCAACGTACTAATGGTTTACCAAAGCCAATAGAAAAGCGTAGTACCTCTACCCCACAACGGCGAGCCACCCAAAAATGACCAAACTCGTGAATGGTAACTAATACGCCTAGAGCAATTAAAGCTCCTAATAACATTGACATCTAAATTGATTTTTCCTATTTTTGTAACTGTTTCAAGTATTCACTTGCATAAAAACGGGCTTGATAATCTTCTTTACCAATAACCTCTAATGAATTTGCTACCACAACAGATTGCTTATTAAGCACATAATCTACTACTTGTACAATTTCTGTAAATTTTATCCGCTCTTGTAAAAATGCTGCAACTGCTATTTCATTTGCAGCATTTAAAATAGCAGGTGCTGTTCCTTGTGCTGTTATCGCTTGTTTGGCCAAATGCAAACAAGGAAAACGTTGTTCATCAGGCTCATAAAAATCTAACTGTGCTATTTTAAATAAATCTAATGGCGCAACCCCTGACTCAATTCGCTCAGGCCATGCTAAAGCTTGTGCAATTGGCGTACGCATATCTGGATTACCTAATTCTGCTAATACACTACCATCCAGATAATCCACCATAGAATGAATAACACTCTGCGGATGAATAACAACCTCTACTTGCTCTGGCTGTGCATTAAATAACCAACAGGCTTCTATAAACTCTAAACCCTTATTCATCATAGTAGCAGAATCAACTGAGATTTTTTTCCCCATTGACCAATTTGGATGATTACAGGCTTGTGCTGGTGTTACATTTTCTAACTGCTCTACTGGTGTATTACGAAATGGCCCACCTGATGCTGTTAATAAAATTCGTCTAACGCCAACTGCTGCTAAATCTCCCTTAAATGAAGGTGGCATACATTGAAAAATAGCATTATGTTCACTATCAATAGGCAATAACGTTACATTATGCTCATGTACTGCCTGCATAAATAAAGCACCAGACATCACTAGTGCTTCTTTATTTGCCAATAATATTTTTTTGCCTGCCTTAACACCTGCTAAAGTAGGCAGTAATCCAGCCGCTCCAATAATTGCTGCCATTACAGCATCTACTTCTGAATGGTTTGCCACATCACATAATGCCTGTTCACCAAACAATACTTCGGTTTTAATGTTTTGCGCTGTTAGTTTTTGCTGAAGTTCTTTTCTATCTAACTCGTTAGCTACCACAGCGAAGGCTGGTTGAAATTGAATACATAATTTTTCTAATTCAATTATTCTAGTATGCGCTGTTAAAGCAAATGCTTGGTAACGGTCAGGATGCCTAGCAATAACATCTAACGTACTTTTACCTATAGAACCTGTCGCACCTAAAACACAAATACGTTGCATGACTAGGCACCAAGTACCCAAAGTAATAACACTGCTACAGGTACAGCAGCTGTCAAACTATCTATTCGATCTAATACACCACCATGTCCAGGTAATAGATTACTACTATCCTTTAACCCAGCTTCGCGCTTAAACATACTTTCTGTTAAATCACCTAATACTGAGAAAATGACTAAAATAATCAAACAGACAAGGCTTAATAATAATTTTCCTTGAATAAAATCAGTACTAAAGTAAATAAATAATCCAATAATTAAAGCTGCTGCTAAGCCACCCCAAAAACCTTGCCAGCTTTTACCAGGGCTAACTTTAGGCGCTAGTTTATCTTTACCCCAAGTTCTGCCCGCAAAATAAGCACCAATATCAGCAGCCCAAACAAAAATCATCACACAAAAAATAATCCAATTTCCATACTCACCAGATTGCTTTAATAAAATAAGTCCTTGCCATGCAGGTACTAAAATTAATAATCCAATCAAATATTTATAACTATTATTCTTCCAATAATTAGTGGTTTCAGGAAAACCAATGACCAATAACCAAGCAAAACTCCACCAAACAACACCTAACAGTACAATAAATCTTGACCACGAAGGCATATTCCAAAGTAATATCAGTAGAACAACACAAATAGCAGCATAACCAATACGACTACCAGATTCTTCTAAGCCAACTAATCTAGCCCACTCCCAAGCACCTAAGGTAACCACAATACCTATAAAAATAGCAAAGGAACCACCTTCTAAGTAAAAGAATCCCCATAATGCAATAGGAATAAGCACTAAGGCTGTTAATACTCGTTGTTTTAACACAGGTTATTCTCCTTGCTCTATCTGCTCACTGGTCTTACCAAAACGACGTTGTCTAGCAGAATAATCAGCTAGTGCAGCTTGCATTGCTTCATGTTTAAAATCTGGCCATAACACATCTGAAAAATAAAGCTCAGTGTAAGCCAACTGCCATAATAAGAAATTACTAATTCTACGTTCACCACCTGTACGAATACAAAGATCAGGTGAGGAAAAAGGGTATGTTACTAGCTTACTTTCAATTAAATCTGTGGTGATTTTATCAACGTGTATTTCATTAGCTAGTACTTGTGAGGCTATCTTCTGAGTGGCCTGTAAAATATCCCACTGCCCGCCATAATTAGCAGCTATTTGTAAAATAAGGCCTTGATTATTGGCTGTTAGCACTTCTGCCTCATGCATGGCCTGTTGTAATTCTTCACTAAAAGCTGCACGATCACCAATAATTTTTAACTGTACATTGTGTTGATTAAGTTTTTTGACTTCTTGTTTTAAAGCCCATAAAAACAATCGCATTAAAGCTTGTACTTCAGTAATAGGTCGTTGCCAATTTTCACTGGAAAAAGCAAATAAGGTTAATACCTTAACATTAGCCTCTACACAAACTTCAACCACCGCACGCACAGCAGCAACACCTGCTTTATGACCAGCGGCATGAGGTAATAATCGTTTTTTTGCCCAGCGATTATTACCATCCATTATAATTGCTACATGCCTAGGGACAGATGTAGCTTGAGACTGTTTAGGCATTTTCATTAAAACTATATTAAACAGCCATTAAATCTGTTTCTTTTTGCTCTAATGCCTTATCTACATCAGCTACAAACTTATCAGTAAGTTTTTGAATTTCGTCTTGTGCACGACGTTCATCATCTTCACTGATTTCTTTTAAATCTTTTAATTGGGTAATGGCATCACGACGAATATTACGAATCGCCACACGCGCATTTTCAGCCTCACCACGGGCTTGTTTAGTATAACCTTTACGGGTTTCTTCTGTTAAAGGGGGCATAGGAACACGAATCACTGTGCCTGCTGAGGCAGGATTTAATCCTAAATCAGACGTCATAATGGCTTTTTCTACAGCCTGTGTCATGCTCTTATCAAATACGCTATTCGCTAAAGTACGCGCATCTTCCACATTAATATTAGCTACCTGATTTAATGGTGTATCAGCACCATAATAAGAAACCATCACACTGTCTAAAATACTGGGGTGAGCACGTCCAGTACGAATTTTAGCAAAAGCATGGCCTAATGACTCTACTGTTTTTTGCATACGTGTTTGTGTGTCTTTTTTGATCTCATTGATCATGCTTTTTTTCCTCAATCAATGTACCTTCAGCTCCGCCAACTACAATATTTAGCAACGCTCCAGGTTTATTCATATTAAATACACGAAGTGGCATTTGATGATCCTGACATAAACAAATAGCTGTCAAATCCATCACACCAAGCTTACGCTCTAATACTTCATCATAGGTCAAATGGTCAAATTTCTTTGCATCTGGATCTTTAAAAGGATCCGCTGTATAAACGCCATCAACCTTAGTAGCTTTTAGCACTACATCAGCATCTATTTCAATAGCCCTTAAACAAGCTGCAGAGTCTGTAGTAAAGAAAGGATTACCTGTACCTGCCGAGAAAATAACCACCTCACCAGATTTTAAATGGCGCATTGCCTTACGACGGTCATAATGATCTGTTACCCCTACCATAGAAATAGCAGACATTACTAATGCTGGGATATTAGAACGTTCTAACGCATCACGCATGGCCAACGCATTCATCACCGTAGCTAACATACCCATATGGTCGCCAGTAACCCGATCCATACCAGCCGCTGATAAAGCAGCCCCTCGGAACAGATTACCACCACCAATTACCAATCCTACTTGAACTCCAATACCTACTAACTGCCCTACTTCAAGTGCCATTCGATCAAGAACTTTAGGATCAATCCCAAAATCTTCAGACCCCATTAAAGCTTCACCACTGAGCTTCAATAAAATACGTTTATACCGTGGCTGTCTTAATCCCACTTGCTGAGCCATTTTGAATCTCCTGCAGGTAATTTCTAAGCGGCTATATTATTGCGAGTAATATTTGGGGCGTCATTATTCCCAATTGTAGCCTTTTGTTCAAGTTTAATATTGTATTATGGTTTAACAAAAAATAGAAAATAAAAAAGGCTATTCGCCAAAACGAATAGCCTTTTTTTATAAACAAAAAGTTTTTATTGCTTAGTTGCAGCTACTTGAGCGGCCACTTCAGCAGCAAAATCTACTTCTGCTTTCTCAATACCTTCACCTACACCAAAGCGTACGAAAGAAATAATTTCTGCACCATTCTTCTTAGCGTGATCACCTACTTTAACACTGTCATCTTTAACAAAAGACTGACCTACTAAGCTGGCTTCACCTAAGAACTTCTGAATACGTCCAGCAACCATTTTTTCAACTACTTCAGCTGGTTTACCTTCAATTTTTTCTTTGTTTAGCGCTAAGAATACTTCTTTCTCTTTTGCTACTAATTCTTCAGAAATATCTGCTGGATTTAACACTGCTGGGTTACTTGCTGTAACGTGCATAGCAATATCTTTTGCTAATTCTGCATTACCACCGCCTTGTAAAGCAACAAGTGCTGCAATACGGCTATTACTGTGAACATAAGCACCTACAACATCACCTTCTGCTACAGCGATACGGCGAATAGTAATATTTTCACCAATTTTTTGTACTAATGCTTGTCTAGCAGTTTCTTGAGCTTCTGCTAATTTAGCAACATCAGTAATTTTACCAGCAAAGGCTTTTTCTAATGTATCAGCAACAAACGCTTTGAAATTATCATCACGTGCAACGAAGTCAGTTTCAGAGTTAACTTCTACCATCACGCCATATTTACCATCATCTGATACTTTAGCCGCAACCACACCATCTGCCGCTACACGACCTGCTGCTTTAGCAGACTTTACAGCACCTGATTTACGTAATTCATCAATTGCTTTTTCAATATCACCATTTGCTGCTACTAAAGCCTTTTTACATTCCATCATGCCAAGCCCAGTACGCTCACGCAATTCTTTTACTAATGCTGCAGTAATTTCTGCCATGTTTATATCCTCTTAATTTAGCCTGTATTTAATAAACAGCTAGCTATAAAGTGAGAAAAGGGGGCAAAGCCCCCTTAATTTTTTTCAATTAAAGAAAGGCAATAACTATTAACCTTCAGCAGTCTCTTCAGCTGCTTCTTCTTCAATAAATTCTTCAGCTACAGCGCCAGCGCCTTGTTTAGCTTTTAATACTACATCAGCAGCAGTACCTAAATATAACTGAATAGCACGGATAGCATCATCATTACCAGGAATAACATAATCAACGCCATCTGGATCACTGTTAGTATCCACTACACCAATTACTGGGATACCTAACTTATTAGCTTCAGCGATAGCAATTTTTTCATGGTCAACGTCGATTACAAATAATACGTCTGGTAAACCACCCATGTCTTTAATACCACCAAGACTGCGCTCTAATTTCTCTAAATCACGAGAACGCATTAACGCTTCTTTCTTAGTTAATTTATCAAAAGTACCATCTTGAGATTGAGCTTCTAACTCACGTAAACGTTTGATAGATTGACGAATAGTTTTGTAGTTCGTCAACATGCCACCTAACCAACGGTGATCAACATATGGCATTTTGCAACGTTTAGCTTGTTCTGCAACAATTCTGCTAGCTGAACGCTTAGTACCTACGAACAATACTTTGTTTTTACCTGTTACAGCTTTTTCTAAAAAAGCGATAGCTTGGTTAAACATAGGTAAAGTTTTTTCTAGGTTAACGATATGAATTCTATTACGCGCACCAAAAATGTATTTACCCATTTTTGGGTTCCAGTAACGAGTTTGGTGACCAAAATGAACACCTGCTTGTAGCATATCACGCATTGATACTTGAGACATTATATTCCTCTGTATGGGTTAAGCCTCCATATATCCCAACCTTCAACCTAATTAAAGGCACCCAGAATGTTGTGTCGATATATGTGTGGTTTGTTTAAAAAATAGCCATAAGGCTGAGTTAAGGGCGCAATTTATACCATAAAACAAGCTAAAAACCAAGTTATTTTTTCGTTTTAGATGCTAATCTGGCTAACTCATCATCCACTCTTTGCTCTGCCTGTTTTCTTATTTTCTCAACCCAAGGAAATGCTGCTTGAGGGTCCTCTAAATAAAGCTCAAAAGTAGCTTGATCGATTTCTTCTATTTCCGAGCGGCTGACAACTCTATATAAAATAAAAACATCGAGATAAAAGGACTC
>JBEBWU010000100.1:0-6936 GCA_040391985.1 Entomomonas sp.
TGAATACCAGTTTATTGGTCTAAATCTAATGTATGAAGTCTCTAAACAAGAAGGTGGCGTTAGTTTTGATAATCCTGTTGGCTTAGGTACATTACAAGCGCATATTCAATCTGTTGAAACTAATCCCGATTTAAAAGAGTTTAATAGCTATGCACTAAAAACCATCAAAAACTATGCGGTGGTTGGTGGTAAGTATAAAATTCAACTGCAAGATTGCCCACAACTTACTACAGCGCAATGCCAAACTATTTATCGTAATTATATTCATAATACGCTAATTGCTGAAATGGGTATAAGCTGGGACAATACCAAAGCTTACTTTGTTAATGGCAGCGATAGGAATAATAAAGATGCGAATTTTCAACCGCGACGAATTATTACCAAAGATAATCAGGGTTGGTGGGGTAATCGTTCCGCTACTGATTCTACTTCTAATAATTAGTAAAGGATGCTCTGCCATGTCAAATAAAGAATACAAATATCATGTAAATTTAGGTGCTGCGGTTGCTTACGAAGTATTATACGATTTTGATAGTAACTATTTAACCGATGAGCAAGGTAATGTTTTATTGCCTTTTGCTGTTTTTGGCGGTTCACCTACTGAACAATGGGGTATGGGGCAACAAGCTACAGCTGTATCTGAACGTAATCCACTGCCTAGCGGTATTAAAGTAAAATGGTTCTCAGTGACTGAGAATCAATTTTGGGAGGGTGAATATCGCTTTAATCAACAATTTTTAGAAAATCTTACCCATTATACTATTGATGCGCTTCTCACTCGTTCACAGGAAAAATTTACAGAATACATGGGTATTATTGTTTATGCTGTACCGGGAGGGCTGGTCACAGTCTGGATTCGTGGAGGTCATGGTTCAGAGCAATTTTTATTAGCTCAATTTCAAGCAAAAAAAGTGGAAGAGCCTAATTGGGATTATTTTTCTCAACGTGTATTAAAACGACAAAAAACGATTAGCCGTGAGGATTATATTAAAGAAGTTTTAAGTCGCCCTACTATGCAGCAAACTGCTAAAGAACTGGCTGAAGGTAAAAAACCAAGCAGTGAATACTGGCAACAGCTAATGAAAACCTACCCTTGGCAGCTAACACTAAGTGAAGGTTTTACATTAAAAGGGTATTCTACATGGTATCAGAATGGTGAAAAATATTATACCTACCAACAAGATAACCAATTAGCTAAAAACCGCCCTGTCCCTCGTGATTTTACCTTTTATTTTGAAGGCAATGGTCATACATTACAACGTTTTGATTTTATTCCTGATGCTGAAGAAATTAAACAAGCCTTTGCCGAGATAGCCTTAACGTCACCTTTGGAAGCTCCAATTGATTTACATTTAGAGATTTCTAAAGATATTAAGCAGCTCGATGCCTTTTTAATTAAAGGGGATACTAAAATAGAGCTTAAAAATATTAAGGTTCGACGGGTACGACTGTATATACATTAATAATTGATAGAGAACAATACTGTATTAAAAGGAATTGTCGTGTTAGCAATAAAAAAATTCATTATATGTGTGCTTGTTATAATACTTGCTATAGGTATCGGTCTGTTAAATTTAGGAATCATTATATTCTTTGAGAACTTATCTTTAGTTCCCATTGTATTATTGGTTACTTTAGTTGTTATTATTGAAATATCGTCCATTTTATGTAAGAAATTAGGGTGGACTCAAAGTACAAGTATCTTAATAGGTATCTTATTAATGCTATTGATATTAGCAATATCGTTTATGGGGGGATATCTATACATGCTAGGGGGTATGGACCCTTACGGTAGACGTTAGATAATTATATTTTAAAAATGAAATTAATTTAAGCGTTGTTGTGTTCAAATCCTTAAGAAAAGGATTTGTGGCAGAAGGCAAAATAATTTGAACCAAGGACAAAAATGAAAAAATTACTTATTGTGTTTGTAGTCATATTCAGTATATCGAAATTAACAGCCTGTATTGGTGCACTTGATCCAATGGGAAAACGACCTGATAGCCTTATAAGCTTGCAATAAACGCTATACAATTGCATGATACTTATAAATCATTTGCTATTTGTGACCAATTGGAAAGAATAATGATAATAAATGTAATGACGTTAAATCGTTGTCAGGAAACTTCAACTAAAAAAATCTCCTGAGAACCGATGAGTTCTGCACCACATTCAGTTTTCATCCCTTCAACAGCCGGTTGCTTGCCATATATTGTCTGGCTTTCGACTCCTTCGATAATTGGATAAGTACCCAAACATTGTGGGCAAGAAACCATGTGTCCTTTGCAAGCAACAGGTTGCCCTAAAACAGGATAATCGTCTATTCCTTCAAGAACCGTTCCACCATGCGATGTTTTATCACCTTTTCGGATAACTTTTTTTTGAGTCATGATTTATCCCTCTGTTTTCTAAATTAAATATTGCCATATTATATAATATTTAATAAGAATCTCTGATATTAAAAGCAATTATTTACTAATAACTCTCTCTATATAGTTTCTTCGCTAATAACACTTCTTGCGACACTTGATTATAACGACGACTACGTTGCCAGGTTAACCATTGTACAAGTTCAGTAAAATTTAGTAGTTGCATTTGTTTAATAAATTTTCGTCGCCATGCACTACTCAAGGAAGGTTTAATCCCTAATTGTTTAGAAATATCACTATCACTGAACCCTTGAGTTAACAGTTTTGTATAGTCAACCCAAAGTTCAGTATGGTGCATATTCAAAAAACAAGTATCAGATAATAAGCTAAAACCGATATCACAGGAGTGACATCGGAATTGAGGTCTGTGCAGTGAATTACTCGTTCTTTTACAATCAACGCGGCCACATGATGGACAACTAGCTATTTGTGCAGTTATTCTCTTTTCAAGCCACTGAATAAACTGACTGGCCTGTTGACTTACTGGCTCTGCAAAATCAAGTTTATCCCTATCCTGATGAGCCTTCCACCATGTAAATAATTTAGGAAATTGCTGTTGTATTAATGTATTTATTCTACGATCCCATCCAGTTGCAGCTTGCGTTGATAAATGTAATTGTTTACTGATTTTATTTATGCCACTACCAGCTAAACGTAATTTAGCAAAATCAGCCCACTTATGAAGATGAACAAATCTTGTCTTTGCAAAACATGTATTGGTTAATTGATTAAATCCTCTTTTACAATCAATACACCGATAATTGATAATTTCACTTAAAGGATTCACGGTTTTATTATCAGAAAAGTTGATACTACCGCAATGGGCACAATAGGAAGGTTGTTCAAAGGGATAAACTGTTAAGTAATAAATAAGTGCATCCACATCCTTATGTAAGGAAGGGGGTATACAGACATAATAATTTATTGTGCGTTGTTCTAACATTAAAACATATTCTAAGGCTATATTAACTCTTTATAAGAGTGTTCAAAAATCAACGCTTATTATACCACTTATTAGTGATTGAAATATCACAGTATTATATTATTCAGTAAGCATTTTTCAAAAGTTAACTTATCTACAACAATAAAATATTTGATTTACTATCTTCTAATAAAACTTTTTCCGCAAATTAGATCGGTTTTAACGATCAGTTTAATAGAATTGATCAGTACAAACGATTTTCCTTTGAATCATAAATTCGATATAAAGAATACGTGTTTTAGACAACACTATTCTAACTAGAATTATCTCCCTTTACTTGCCCGTAATAACGGGCTTTTTTTACTTAAGACACTCCATATTCTCAAGGCTAATAACAGTTCAAACTAGTCATACTTAGCTACATTGCAGAATGAAAATCATTAGGTTCCATCAAGATTTTTTTATTAAAAAAGACCATCAATAACGCTAACACCATTTGGATGGTTCTGACATAAAAAATCAATATTTCGTTTATTTTTTGCTATTTCTTCCTCAGATAATTTAATGCTACTTTTAGAAATAGGAACAAAACGGATGACAGCCCCAGGGCAATTTTTAAACCCACATGAGGAATAAACAAAATAAGCTGAAAATTTAACATATTCTAATTCTTTTGTTGTTTTACTTTTCAATACAGCAATACCACATGCTCTATCTTTAATATAATCGCTGTATCCGGTTACATTTCTTTCAAAATACTCAATTTCCTGAATTTTTTGAAATTTAACCTCATGGCTATAATCACTAAATACTGCTTTCACATTTTTCTTCGCCAATTTCATTAAATTTTCTTCGGAAAAACTGTCAGAAGGAGAACAGGCCATCATTAATAGACCAGCAAACAACATAATCAGTATATTGAGTAATTTCATAACAATCTCTTAAAAGAAAACATAAACATGACAAAATAGCAGGAAATCATTGTACAAATCACAAAAAGAGCCGTTAATATTCGCGCTGGAGTGCTTTTAGCTTTAAAAACAAAAATAGTACTTAGTATGATTGGTATCACTGCAAACACAATCAAAATTACATCATCTTCATTCATACTTCTCTGGTCACTTAAAATAGCTAATGAAAGGGTAATCTTACTCATTTATACAGCTAAATGATATAAAATTACCCGTTCATTATTTTAGGATCCACAAAGGTTATGTTTGTTTAGTCTGGTTAAAAGCTAATCCTAAAACCTACATTCGCTTTTACCGGTGATTCAACGTTACGTCCTTGGGTGTAATTCACCTCACTGAAGATAGAAGTATACTGGCCTAACGCTAAATTAACACCCACCCCATACTTACCTGCCGTGCCTGAGAAATCATTATTAAATTCGTGTTGTTCATTGATTAGAACAGCATTCTTGTTAATAAATTCATGCTCAACAGCCACTTTTGCATAAGGTTCTACAATTAAATTAGCTGTAGGTATAAACTTGAGGCCCGAAGAGATCCCCACTTCACCCAATAATGAACGATGACTATCAAACTTAGCTCGCATATCATTACTAAGCTTAATGGATTTACCTGATACGTTTGCATAACTTATGCGGCCATAAGGTTCAACAAACAAATTATTATGCTGATGTTTATAGCCTAGCTCTAAGCTACCACCCACACCGTACTGTTTATAATCACTGGAAACAGTACTACCATTTGTAGTTTCAGCATTTAAACTGTTATTGAAATTTACGAATCTGACAGTCCCATCAAGATAAAGATTACTATCAGCTAAATACGTTGCATACATTCCAATGCTGTAAGCATCAATATCACTGCTACCACCACGAGTATGTTTTACTTTATTATCCGTTAACATGCCCGTAATACCCACCATTAACCGATCTTTACCTACTGCGAAAACTTTATCACTGCCTAATTCCATTCCTGAATAATTCAACTTATAGGAAGAATTAGCTGGACCATCAACTTTTAAATTGCTGCCAATGAAGCGCCCCCATACATTGCCCTGACCTGTATTATTGCGCATTGTATCGCCACGCTGCATTCTTAAGTTTTGCAACATATCATTTAAAATAAATCCAGTAGCAGATCCCATACTTAGCACTGCATCAGTTGCAGGACTGGTTTGTTTTGGTGGTTGAGGCTTATTTCCCCCTGGTTTCGATGGGCAATTAGGACAAACGTTCTCTTCGGCACGAGCATCTAAAAACCAAATGGTTTTACCATCCTCATAATTCATTTTTCTGAGATCATAGGTATAGGCACCAATATCGACACCGTTGCCTTGATTAAGTAAAAATTGGCTTGTCCCATTCTCCTTAATTGAGATTAAACCGAGTGCAGAATCAGCATTAGGTTCATTTCCTTGGTCATTGAGCTTAACATTAAAATGTCCTTCAGCTTCTTTCAGAAAAAGACTGTCACCACGTATAGCTGATAAGTCAGTATTCATCACAATATTGGCTGTGCCGTCTGATGTGAGCTTATCAATATAAAGCTGTTTGAAATCACCTTCATGAGCAAATGCTAATGTTGAGTTATTAGAAATATTGATAGCATAAATATACGAATTAGCGGCATCTTCAAAGCGATAAGCACTTTCAGCCAGTTTGTACTCATTGCAATTTTCAGTACAGCCACCAAGATAATTAAATACCGAATTGTTAATTAAATTTAATGAGGTATCTGTATTACGATAACCACCATTAGTTTCACTGTAAATACCTGATGTAATCGTTGAATTATCAACATTCATAATCACTTTATCAGTCAGAAATACTTGTTCAGCATACAATCCACCTGTTCGAGATAGTAAGTTATCAAACTTGCCCTGACTATTAGTAAAGTTGAATAAATGATAGTTTTTGCCAGTTGGTACATCAAAGGTTCCTTCTTCAATTGTAACTTTGGCAAATGTTTCTGCTTCAAGATAGCTATTGTTAAAGTGATAGCTCAGACCAACATTTTCTACTGTATAGGGATCTAATATATTGACTAATGAATTAAGGGAAAGAATAGCACCTAACTCCGTTTTTATAGTGATTTCATCGCCCATATCCCAAGGATCATTTGGGTCAGCATTATGCTGATAGCGAACATGCGCTTTGTTATTAACAATACTGCTATTATTGACGGTTAAAAAATTAAGTGTTGAACCTGAAGAAATTTGCTCGTAAGGCGGATAAACATCCCGGAAGTACAAAACACTATCTGCATTTAAATTAATTGATGAATTATTAACATCAATACCGGCTTTAAAATCATCATCATGAATAACTAAAAACTCGTGAATTGGTTTATCTATATTGATTTGCCATGAATCGATAATATTTTTCTTCAGGGCATTTGTTGTGGTTAGAGAAATTAGAGGCTGAACTTCACCATAATAATCGGAAGGTTCATCACCTAAATACTCATAACTATCTGAAAGTGTATTAAGAGATAAGTTTTTAAGAATAAAGTCCACATTTTGACCTTCATTAATAATGGTTAGCCCAGTTATATTATTAAAGTCATAGTCATTAACATCTAGCGTATTGTCTGTTTCTCCTGAATAGGCACAATC
>JBEBWU010000101.1:0-6905 GCA_040391985.1 Entomomonas sp.
CAGCGCATCATATAGCGATACACCAGGGGTTACTGGGTACACATTATGTGTATGGAAACGTGATATTTTTGATGGAATGAGCGGTCCAAAAATTGGTGAAGACCATCGCTCTAGAACCATTGCAAATTTATCAGATATACAAGGCTGTGTGTGGTAGCAATATTTTACATCATCTTTAATTTAAAACCTTAGGAGCCACACTTGCCTAAGGTTCATTTTTTAGGTTATCTATAAATAATAAATTAACTTCTAGATTAAACTCTCAAAGCAATTTATTAAATTCTAGATTTGTTGCTGTGGTAACATTATAACCTTTATAATCTGAATAGATAAAATGAAACTGTTATCTATACTCTTACTCTATTCTTTCCTATGCTGATACTTTAACTTGTAAAATAGTAGGTATCAGTAATGGTGATACTATTACTTGTCTAACTAATAATAAGGTTCAACATAAGAATAAACTTTATCAAACAGATACATATGAAAATAAATAGGATTTTGGAACAAGATCAAAACAAGCTTTATCAGATCTCATATTTCATAAAACTGTTAAGAGAACAGAATTTATATGTATAAAGCACACATTACTTAGCTTGGTAACCATCAATGTTATCGTGTGCTTTTCTCAATTTTGCTGATAGACCATACAATCTAGTCAAATCGTACTGAACTTTAAAGATCTTTAGCTCACTGAATGCTGTTCATAACAATGTCAATTGACATGATAGTCATTAAAAATAATCATGATTTATTGTCAACCAATTATTTATTTAATGAAGCTATATTTATGGAAAATCATTCAATTGAGATAACAAAATAACCCTATATTATATAACAATACCTATTGGAATTGATTTTATTATTACTATTGCTAATATTATTTGGTTTACTTATACCACAGCTTATTTGATTTTCTCAATTTAAAAAAACAAATAATCTATTTAATTCTAAACCAAGCTGCATATAGTGCAGGTACAAAAAATAGTGTCAGTATTGTTGCAACAGCTAAACCACCCATCATGGAAATAGCCATAGGTCCCCAAAGCACCGAAGTTGTTAAAGGAATCATTGCTAGAATAGCTGTTAATGCAGTTAACACAACTGGTCTTACGCGACCTGATGTTGCAGTAATAATGGCTTGTTTGGGCTGTTTATCTTGTCTAATATTTTTATCGATCTGGTCAACTAAGATTATTGAATTACGCATAATCATGCCTGCTAAAGCCAAAAAGCCTAAACTTGCCACAAAACCAAAAGGAGTGTTTGTGATTAGTAAAGCAATTGTTACCCCTATCATACCTAAAGGAGCAGTTAAACAAACAATTAGTAGTTGGTTAAAACTTTGTAATTGTATCATTAAGAAAATTAACCATAAAAATATCATAAGTGGTACAACGGATTGTATTGCAGTATCAGCTTTTACTCTTTCCTCTATATCTCCCCCCATTTCTATAAAATAACCTGTTGGAAGATTTTTATGAATAGTTTCTAATAATTTTTTATTTATTTGCTTTGAAACATCAGGAGCTTGGGCTCCCACCACATCAGCCCTAACATTAATAGTTGGCAACCTATTTCTTGTCCATATTCCTCCCTCTTCTAAAATAGGCTCTATAGTAACAATTTGACTTAGTGGTACATGTTTTCCTTTTGCTGTATAAATAGATAAGTTTCCTATTTTATCAGCACTCATTCTTTCTTCATCTACAGCTCGAGCAACTACATCCACAAGTTCTATACCATTCCTAGCTTGTGTAATGGTATATCCTGTTAATAATGTTTGTAATGAATTGGCTATTTCTTGTGTATTCACACCTATCACTTTAGCTTTTGCTTGATCAATATTTAATCGTATTGATTTTATTTTCTCATACCATTGAAAATTTATGTCTCTCACATTTGGATGCTCACGCATTTTATCTCTTACTTGTTCTGCAATATTACGTACTATATCTCTATCCGCACCACTCACTCGAAATTGTATAGGATATCCTACAGGCGGCCCCATTTCTAATCGATACACTCTCGTTCGTATATCTGCAAAACTTTTAGATAATTTCTCTCTAATATCTTTTGTTAATGAATCTGATTGACCACTATGTTGTGGATAGATAATAAGCTGAGCAAAATTCAATTTAGGTATTTCTATATCTTGAGTTAGATAAAATCTTGGTGATCCCATACCAACATAGCCTATAATATTTTTTATACGATCATCTGTTGCTATTAAGTTTTCTATTTCCTTTGTTATCTCTAAAGTACCCAAATAACTAGCACCTTCCTCTAAACTTATATCTACTAGTATCTCTTCTCTAGGAGAGTCTGGAAAAAACTGCTGTTCTACAAAGCTAAAAGCTATTAATGATAATATAAAACTACAAACAGTAAATACAATCACTAACTTATTATGCTTCACACACCATATAATTTTATCACTAATCCATTCCTGAAACTTAATGCTATAGTGTTTAGTTTTACTTTGCTTTTCTTCTTTAAGAACTGGTATCTCAGGCAATAAGATCATACCTAAAAATGGAATAAAGATTACAGCAGCCAACCAAGATACCAATAATGTAATAAATAGCACCCAAAACAATGATTCTGTATACTCACTGGTGGAAGATGACGCAAAACCTACAGGAACAAAACCTGCAGCAGTAATTAGTGTTCCTGTTAACATAGGAAATGCTGTAGAGTTCCAAGCATAAGAGGCCGCTTTAATACGTTCCCACCCCTCTTCCATTTTTACTTGTATCATTTCAATAGCAATAATAGCATCATCTACAAGTAACCCTAAAGCAATAATAAGTGTACCTAATGATACCCTTTGCAAGTTGATATCTAGACACCACATAATAAAAAATGAGATACCTAAAACAAGAGGTATAGACAAAGCCACAATCAATCCTGGTCGTAATCCTAGAATAAATAGGCTTACTATCAGTACAACACATAAGGCAAGTAAAAAGTGAAATAAGAACTCATTAACTGAATGTTTTACAACATAAGGTTGATCTATAATTTTTTCTATTGTAATTCCTAATGGTAATTTTTTTTGTAAATTATTGATCGTAATATCGAGCTGCTCACCTAAACGTAAAATATCTCCACCATCTTTCATTGATATTGCCAGTCCAGTAATTTGCTCTTTGTTTAATCTCATAGACATAACAGGTGGATCAATAAATCCTTGTTTAATTTTAGCAATATCCCCCAATTTAAAGATTTTCTCACCAGACTCAATAACAACTTTTTCCAAATCTTCTTTACTATGGATTGCCGTATTTAATCGCATATTAATACGTGCTCTGCTACCCTCTATTACTCCAGAACTTAAAACGCTATTTTGATTTTCTATTACTGCAAATATTTGTTGTGGAGATATACCTAACTCAGCTAAACGTGCATGACTAAACTCTATATAAAAACGCTGTTCTTGGATACCTAATAACTGAACTTTAGATACATCAGGTAAGCGGAGTAAATGCTCACGTACAGCTAGCAATACCTCTTTCATTTTGGCATCATCAAAACCATCACTATGAAAAGCATAAATAGATCCAAATGTATCGCCAAAATCATCATTGCTGAATGGGCCAACTATACCTTTTGGTAAAGTATGATGAATATCTTTTAGCTTTTTACGAACCTGATACCAACCTTCGTCAATTTCTTTTTTTCTTGTCCAATCTTTTAAAAAGAAAAATAATGTTGCATGTTCAGGACGCGAATAACTAGTAACATAATCATAATTTGGTATCTCTTGTAGACCACGCTGTATTTTTTCTACAACTTGCTCCTCCATTTCAACCGCTGTTGCACCAGGCCAATAAACATCAATTACCATTTCCTTCATAACTAAGCTAGGGTCTTCAGCTCGTCCTAATTGAAAATAAGAAACAACTCCTAAAAAAACAGATAAAATCATGCAAAATATTATAAATATTCCATGATTCAGCCCCCACTCAGATAGATTAAAATCCTTCATGGTAGTAAATTATCCCAAACATGTACTTTTTTATTTTTATCTAAACGGTGAGCCCCTGAAACTATAACCTGATCACCAATATTTATCCCTTCAGATACAGTAAAAAAATCTGTTTTATATTCCAATATTTTTACATTTCGTAACTCAGGATAATCTGAATCTTTTTTTAATATCCAAACAGCAAATCCTTGTTGGTTTTCAATCAATGCGGTTAAAGGTAATTTTATTTGTGAATCTTTTTTTTGAATTAGAAAACTTACATTAGCAGTCATACCTAACTTTATATTTTCAGAATAATCTTCTAAAACAATACGTACACGATAGGTACGTGTGATTGGATCAGCAATAGGTGAGATTTCTCTAATATAACCTTTGATTTTCTTAGTTGGATTACTAAGTAAATAAACCTGTGCCAACATATTTAATTGCATGTCAGCAATTGAAGTTTCTGGAATATCTAATTGAACTTCTTTCTTCTCATCATAAGCAACAGCAATAATAGGTACTCCAACTTGCACCACCTCACCTACTTGAACATAAACATTTGTTATTACACCATTTTTAGTTGTTTTTAAATCTGTATAGGAAAGATCATTTTGCATCAACTCAAAATAACTTTTTGAAGTTGCAACTTGAGCTATAGCATGTTGCTTTTCTGCAAAGATTCTATCAAACTCAATTTTTGAGGTTGCACCCTTTTTTACTAAATGATAATTACGTTGCACGTCCTTTGTCACTCGTGCCAAATTTACTTCTGCTTGTGTTAATTTCGCCTTTGCATCTTCCAATGATAATTCATAAGGAACTTTATCGAGTGCTGCAATAATTTTGCCTTCTTTTATGTAATCACCAACATCTACAAATCTTTCTGTAATACGTCCTGCAACACGAAATGACAGAGTTGCTTCTGATCGAGGAACAATCACTCCAGAATATGTTTCTTTTTTTAAGTAAGGCAATATTTTATTTATTGTAATAACTGAAACAGGTGTTGAATCATTGTAAAAATGTGGTTTATTGTCACAACTTAATATAGAGAAAAAGAGTAAAAAAAATATCCATATTCTAATTTGCATAATCCCTTTTAATTTCTCCTAACACTTGAATGAATATCAAAATCTATATTAGTAAAACTCATAGTGATTATTTATGAAATCAAAAGATATTAGACTTTTGTCTAATTTAATTAATTGACTCAATATTAGATATTTTAAAAAGACTGTCAAGCAAGAGTCTAATATTTAAGGATTTTTATACATACGCATATATACGAACAGTATAAAATGAAAAGTAGTGCATTACTTTTTCTTACATTCAGTCAATCTATTCTTTTTGTTGTATAAGGACGTAGCATTAGTTATTTTCATAATGCGTAATTAAAAAGATAGAATAAAAGTTTATTTATATAACACAAAAATCAAACATAACTCTTCAATTTTATTTGAGTGGATTTAATCTTATGGAAAAAGCCAGAGGATCTCGTCGTGTGGTAATTACAGGATATGGTTGCATTACACCTTTAGGAAATAATGCAAATGAATCTTGGAACAATATAATGGATTACAATGTTGGATATAATCTTTTAAATCCAGACCCTGAAAACTCATCAATTAATGCAAGATTTTTTGGACGAACCAGTGTTGATAATACTGACTTCAAAAAAATTCCTGCTCATTTCAGGAGAGCATTACCTCGCTTTGCAAAAGTAGCATGTCTAGCTGCACAAGAGGCAATGCAGCAAGCCTTTAATGATTCTGATATAAATGATTTTTATAATGAAATGGACTGTGGTGTAATTATTGGTACAGGATGGGGAGGATTAGATGAAGCCTACGATTGTCATGACCAATATACTGACACTGGATTTGGTAGCCCTTTAGGTAGTCTGCTAACCATGCCTAATGTTGCTACTGCTGTCTGTAGCATGATGTGGAATTTACGCGGCTATCAAAATACGCCTATCGCCGCTTGTGCTACAGGTACTATTGCTATTGGAGATGCTTTTGAGGCTATCAGGCAAGGTAGAGCAAAAATGATGCTCGCAGGAGGTTCAGAAGCATTAAATTCAAAAACTAATATATGGAATATAGATATATTACAAGCATTATCAAAAGAAACAAATGATATAACAAAAGCATCTTGTCCTTTTGACGCTAATAGAAGTGGTTTTGTTCTTTCAGAAGGTGCTGCAATAGTATGTCTAGAGGATTTAGAAAGTGCATTAGCACGAAAAGCAACCATCTTAGGCGAAGTAACTGGTTATGGTAGCTATTCGGATGCCAGAGACTTTACAGCACCCGCTGAAGATAAATTAGCAAGAATTTTTTCCATTACAAAAGCACTGGAACAAGCTCAAATATCTACCACTGATATTGACTATATCAATGCACATGGAACATCAACACCCCTCAACGATTTGAATGAAACAGAAACTATTAAAGATGTCTTTAAGAAAAAAGCTTATGAAATTCCTGTATCCAGTACAAAATCATACTCTGGTCATCTCATCAGTGCTGCAGGAAGTTTTGAAACTATATTATGTTTAAAAACTATTGAAACAGGAATTATTCCTGCCACCATCAATTTAAATCATCCTGATCCTAAATGTGATCTTGATTATGTTCCTAATAAGCATAGAGAAGCATCTGTTAATAAAACACTAAATCTTTCCTTTGGTTTTGGCGGTGCTAATGCAGCTCTTATAATAGAAAAATTTGTATCATGAAAAAATTAAGATATCAGAATCAGCAAGTATATAACTGGGCTGAGTTTTCTAACGACTTTAATCCAATACATTTTGATGACAAACATGCTCAGAAAATGAATATTGCTGCCACTCCAATACATGGAATGTTAGCAATGTTAGATATTAAATCAGCATTATTTGATCATTTTAAATCAAAATCTAACAATG
>JBEBWU010000102.1:0-6853 GCA_040391985.1 Entomomonas sp.
TTGATGAGTAGTTAGTAATATTGATAAGCCTTCATTTTTAAGCTTGAGAATATGCTCCAATACTTTTATTTGATTACCAAAATCTAAACTAGAAGTGGGTTCATCCATCACCAAAAACTTACGCTGCTGAGCTAATGCTCTAGCGATTAATACCAGTTGTCGCTCACCACCACTTAATTGAATATAATTTTGGTATCTAAGGTGTTCTATGCCTAATATAGCTAAACAATCTATTGCTATTTTTATATCGTGTTGGCGTGGTGCACCGTACCAATTTATATGGGCAGTCCTACCCATTAGTACCACCTCTTCAACGCTATAAGGGAAAATCCCATTATGGGCTTGTGGAACATAGCCTATAAATTTTGCTAACTCTTTACGTGTCCACTGTGACTGTGGTTTTTGATTGATAATTATGTCGCCCGCTAAAATGTCCAATACACCTAAAATACTTTTTAGTAAGGTAGTTTTGCCACAGCCATTAGCCCCTAATAAACAAGTTACTTGTTCGGCTTGAAAATCGATATTGAGATCTTTGCCAATAACTTTTTTACCATAACCAATCATCACATCTTTAAGAGCAATCACTGTCATTTTCTAGCACCACCCCTAATCAGCAATCCTAAAAAGAACGGTACTCCAACAAGCGCAGTAATAATGCCTAGCGGCAATTCAATAGGGAAAAATGTGCGCGCAATCGTATCAGTCAGCACTAAAAAAGTTGCACCAATAAATAGAGCGGTAGGTAATAATTTTCTGAAATCTGGGCCAATCCATAGCCGTGCTATATGCGGTACTACTAAACCTATCCAACCAATTACACCTGTTATCGACACAGCAGTGGCTGTCATTAAAGTAGCCGCAAGAATAAATATAATTCGTGTTCGCCTAATATTAACGCCTAGTGATAATGCCTCTTTATCATCTAGGCTTAAAATATTCATTCGCCAACGCAACAATATAAGCGGAATCATACTAATAATGATAATAGGTGTCGCATAAATAAAGTCATCTACCGTAACGATATTCAAAGCGCCCAACATCCAAAAGACCATTGTTGGTAACTGTCCATAAGGATCAGCTAATATTTTGATAAGTGAGATACCCGAACCAAATAAAGCGCCAATAGCAATACCTGAAAGTACTAACGACAAAATTGAATCATGGTGACGTGCTAATTGAGCCACCAAATAAACCAAAAATACCGTGACTAAACCAAAGCCAAAAGCCATTAATTGAACTAATAAAAAAGGTAGATTCAAATAAATCGCAATAACCGCCCCTAATCCAGAACCTGCGGTTACTCCAAGAATATCAGGAGACACTAAAGGATTGCGAAACATCCCCTGATAAGTAGCACCTGCCATAGAAAGTGCAGCGCCAACTACAATAGCAACACAGATACGCGGAATTCTAATATCCCATAACACCGTATCGATATCACTTTTGTCTTGTGTAAAAAAAAAGTGAGTTATTGAGCCGTATAACTCACTTAAAGAAATCGAATATTGTCCAACACAACAAGCAACAATGCAGACAACAACTAGCAACACAGGCGGTAGCAATAACCTAACCCGATAATTAGGTGCATTATTTACCATAACTATTCAAGACCTTTACTAAAACTAGCCAATTCTTCTTTAGTTAAGTTATAGCCATAGAAAAGTCGATAATACTCCGTAACATCCTGTGCATACTGCTCATAAGACATTAACTCAGGATAAAGCACCCGTGATAACCACACCACGCCCAATAAACGATTAATGCTAGGTGGATGATCGACCCAACCATAAGGTTTACTAGGTACTAAATAAAAACGCTTATTTTTTACTGCCGAGATTTTTTGCCAAATAGGATCAGTGGTTAAACGATCATAAAAATATTTATCTTGGGTGATAATAACTTCAGGATTCCATTTTAATAACTGCTCCATGGAAACTCTAACCGTTAAATCTTTACCTGCCTCATTTGCTACATTATAGGCACCAGAAATATCCACCGCTTCCATATGAATAGAGCCAGCCAAGCCAGTTTGCAAACCATCCGAACCACGCCCAAAATATAACCTAACTGGTGGTTTATCCTTATTTTGTTCACGAATTTTCGCTGCATCAGTCAGTATTTTTTCTGCCAAATCACCTAGCTGATTACCGTGTTCACTTACCCCTAATAAATTACCTAACGTTCTAAGCTGCTCGGCACTTTCATTCAACTTACCACTCACCACAATATAAGGGATGCCAGTTTGTTTAGCGATCCGTTCGGCAGTAGAAATATAAGTTTTACTGGTTGAACCTACATCAACAATAATATCGGGTTTAAACGCAATTACTTTCTCTAATGGAAAGGTAGTATCCCTGCCAGCAATTCGTCCTGTACTTGGTAAATTTTGAACTCGCTCAGGAAAATATTTTTTCATATCCTTAGCAAGGTTATGGGTAGAAAAACCCAATAACTTATTAGGTACTAAAGACACCAAAAAAGTATCAGGCACAGGGCCTGCACTAATTACTCTGTTAATATTTTCAGGTTTAGGAAGCTCACCAAACTGGGCAGCAATCAAACTAGAATCTGTTTGTGAGCAAGCAATTTGTGCCAACAAACCAAGCAATAACCCAACAAAAACTTTATAAATAAATTGATACTGCTTCATTATTATTAATCCCTTATAAAATAAACAAAACCTATGCTAAGCATGATTGCTTGCATACTCTTTTTGAAAAATTAAAAGTTTTTAGTACTGATTACAGGAGAAAAATCGCCGATAAATTCTTCTTCGTTCATAAAATAGGTTTGCTTAAAAGTAATAACGATTTTATTTAGAAAAAATTCAAGATTTACTAATATCTTTGTAGAGATGTTCTTTATATTAGTGACCAAAGAAGATATAGGAACCATCAATAAACCTATCATCTAATAATATCCTTATGTTGATAATCGCAACTGATTTCAATATATCATAAATGACATAACGAAAAACTTAGCCAATCGTCCAAGCTAAATTGCCCCAATTAACTAGATATTATTAAATTAGCCTAACTAATTTGGCTTAGTTGTCGTTAGCAAATATCAGTTAAAGAATATAATTGCTCGAGTTCCTTTTGAGCAGATACTTTAAGTATTTTCTCTAACGCTTCGTAACGCTCGATAAGCTGTTGGCCAAGCGGTGTCAACATAGCCCCACCACCTTTTTTGCCGCCTTTAGATGTCTCAACAACGGGTTTACTAAAGCCTTGATTTAGCGTATCAATTAGCGACCATGCCCTTTTATAAGGAATACCCATAGCCCTAGCAGCGCCAGATATTGACTGAGTAATCGCAATCTGTTTTAAAAGGCCAATCTTCCCTGGACCAATGGAAATATTGTCACCAATATAAATCCTCGGCCGAACTAAAATAATGTTTTGTTTATGTTGAGAAGATGTCATATATTCCAGTTTCTAATAGCATTATTTTTACTTACTTGCCAATATATACTTTAATTTTATAATTAACTAGATTACTTATTCTGTTAACAAATTTTATATATTATAAATTGTGAAAATTAAAGGAATATTTTATAACAACTCTTATGTATTTTTATATGAAAATGAATATACAATTAGAAAGATTTTGCATTCCATCGTACTATTTTTTTATAGAATTCATTTCTTCAAGAAGTTTTATTGACTTATTAAAACCTTGCTCTGCTGATTTATTAAGCCAGTATTTTGCTTTTTCTATATCTTTGGGTAAACCTAATTCACCTTCTAAATAATTTAAAGCAAGATTATATTGCCCATGTGGATTACCAGATATTGCTGGTTGATAAAAGAAATTAACTTCTTTGGTTTCTATATCAATTTCCCAATAATCTCTTTTATTATTTTGATAAAGTAAAACTATATTGTTACTTTTCCATTTTAACTCACCCAAACACAACTCAACTGACCCCAATCCTGGCGCTGCTACTGTAATAGAGATACTCTCTGTTGTTTTTTCATCTTTATTATATATATCTAAGTAAAAATAGATACTATCTGTATATAGCCATCTAATACTAGCTTGTACTTTTTTTGAAGGACTCCATTTTGATTTCCATTGTTCTTCAAAAATATAATTCTTACTCTTTATTAGATATATAACTTGTTCTAAGGATACTAAAGTTAAGTTATTATCTTTAAACAAAGATAATATTTCATTATATATTTTTGATAAATAAGCTTTTCTAGCTTCAGCTATGGGTAAAGAGTTTAGTTCTTTACAGTTAAGTTCTTTTTTAGTTTTTATTAATACCACATCCAAAAGCTCTTCATTTTTTCCTCCATCAGAGAATATAACTATAATCTTTCCTATATTATTACCTTGTATTTTTGCGCGTGCGACATAAAAAGAGAACATGTCTACGATAGAGCGCACATCTGGTGAAAGACTCTTAATGGCACCTTGCATATCGCGAGTTTCTATAACTTGTATATACTTCGACATAAATTTTCCTATCTTTTTGGTATTGGGCGTTTGTTACCTACTGGACCTGTTCGCCCTAATACAGGAATGCCATCTCTTGTCACTCCAGCTCTTTGTACAGCTACTGAGTATGCTGTTACTTTGTTCTGTTCAATATCTAATGCCCTTTGTCGAGAAACATTTCGAGTAATAATGCGAGACTCATAAACATCTGAGGTAGCACCATTTCTTCTAGCCTGTCTATTCAATCTTCTGACTTGGTTTTCTGCTCTATAGGACCTATTATTCCTACCTATTTTACCACCACTTATTCCAAACTTGTAAACCTCACCAGTTCGCTTATTCCTTATCACATATACATGATTAGGTTTTGTATTTGATTTATGATTACCATTAGCTGTACCACACTTCATTAATCCTAATGGATCAATCCAATCAATAGCATTGGGTGCATATTGATAAAGATTAAACCCTGCTTCTAATCCTATCGGATCAGGTTGAGTAAATCTACCTATATCAGGGTCATAATATCTAAAAGTATTATAATGTAAACTTGTTTCTCTATCTAAGTATTGGCCTTGATACCTTAAGTTTTGTTGGAGATTGGATTTATTATCATGCCACTCTTGTTGACTATTACCCCATATTTTATACTCAGCTTGCCAAAGATTATTACCTTCATGGTCAGTTAATTGGTTTGGTAAACCTGCAATATTAGTATGGTAATAACTAATTTTCTCCTTATCTTTTTCACCATCAATTCTAGCTAAAGGTTCATAACTATCGTCATTATAGATATACAGGCAAGATTGATTATTTTGATTTTCAGCAACTAATTGCATTCCTTCCCATTGGAAGGTGGTTTTAGCTATTGGTTGTTTACTATTTTCTAAATAGCTAGTTTTTTCAATTCTTCTTCCTATTACATCATATTTAAATTTAATAAATTTTGTTTGATCATGTTCAATTTGTTTTATTTGTATTAGACGATGTTCAGCATCATAGCTAAAATACTGAGTAGTATGACTACCCACTCTTTTAATCGCTAAGCGTCCAAAACGATCATAATCATAACGTTTATCTTGATAAACTCTGACTTGATTATATTTAACATAGCCAATACCTTGATTACTGCTAATTAGATTAGCAGCTTTATCATAGCTTAGGTGTTGGTAATTTATACCTTTTTGAGCTTGGGTATTTTCATAACTTTGTTGAATATTCCCCACACTATCGTAGTTAAAGAAACGAGAAATTTGCTCTATTTGACTACGTTGTCCATTACGATGGGTCTGGGTGATGGTTTTAATATTAATTAAATTATCGCTAGCATCATATTGATAATGCTTTTCAAATTCAGCTGGCAATTGTGGAGCTAATTGTTGCTGGCGACGTTCTAGTTGAGCCAGTCTTCCTGTTTTATCATAACGACGTTTGGTAATTAATTTTCCTTGTGTTCTCAGCACTTCACGATGTAGTTTATCCCGTTCAAAATCGCTAATAACTAGTCCATCTAAATTAATTTGATGAAGATATCCACTGCCATAATAAAGTCGATTAATATTTCGACCATCAGGTAGTTGAGTTTGTATACAATTACCTAACTCATCATATTGATAATTTAAAGCACCAGCCGAATTAATCTCTTGGATTAGTTGGCCAAGATCATCATATTTAAACTGAATACTTTGTTTACTTTGAGTATTATCTGTAAAGGTTATTTGTGTAAGTTGATCTAGCTTGTCGTATTGGTATTTTGTTATACCATCGGTAGTCATCTTTTTAATTAAACGGCCTACAGCATCTCTTAACAATAGATGTTTAATTGGTCTACTATCATCTGTAGATATAACTTGTTGATCAGTTTTACTATAATCAAAATAAATATCATCTTTATTATTAGTAGATAAAGTATTAGTTACGATTCCATCAAGAGGAGAAGGTAAATACTCAATAGCAATAATATCATCCGTTTTATTATAGTGATAACGTCTAGCACTGCCATTCAATTCATTTTGTTGAGTTAAACGATCTCTATTATCCCATTGGAATGTATAGCTTTCATTATTTTCATTAACAAGGCTTATTAAACGACCATAATCATCATAAATAAAATTAACATGACAACCATTGGCATCTACTCTTTTAATAACCCGTCCGTTATTATCATATTGGTAGGAGGTTTGTTTATCGGCTGGATCAATATAGGCAGTTAGTTGACCTATTTTATCCCTTTGATATTTTTGAATACGACCATCAGGTAATTCACTGCTAACTAAAAAACCTCTAGCATCATGGTTAAAATGAGAGGTGTTATTAAGACTATCAGTAATACTTGCTAAAAAGCCTCTATCATCGTATTGGTAAAAGGTATCTGAACCAGAACAGTCTTTATATTGAGTTAATT
>JBEBWU010000103.1:0-6848 GCA_040391985.1 Entomomonas sp.
AAAATCATAAGGGATGGACTCTAAAGCCATCCCTACATTACGTTGTACAACAAAATGTAAATGTGGTCCTGTACTACGTCCAGTATTACCTGAGAATGCTATTTGATCTCCAACTTTGACATGTTGACCTTCTTTATGACGAATAGATCCTTTCTTCAGATGTAAATAAACACTCATCGTGCCATCATCATGTAAAATACGAATAAAGTTTCCTGCTGGATTTGTTCCTTGACCTGTTTGGTTATTTTCTACTTTTATCACAATGCCAGAGCGAGCAGCAATAATAGGTGTTCCTTCTGGCATGCCAATATCTCTTGCATAACGACCTTTAGGCCCAGAGTGACTAAATTTTCCGCCAGGTCCTTGGGTTTGTTGAAATGGACCACCACGCCAAGGTAACGGATAACGATAAGGTTGAGGTTTAGTTCTTGGGTCACCTAACGCATATGCTAATTTTGGCGTATAGCGCATAGGTTTAGTGCGATCAAATGGTGTTAATGTTACTAAACGGATTTCTTTTCTTGGAGGAAGGATCCAATGCAGCTTTTTATTGGCTGCTCCCACTACATTATCAACATTCTCTAAAGTAAGTTGAATTTCTACAGGAGCATAAAGCTCATTTTTTATTTTAAGTGTTTCACCGCCAGCGTGTTTTACTGTATTTAATTTAACTTGATTTTCAATATGCTCAATAATTTCATCATTTAATTCAAAAGGTTTAGAGCCTGGTAGCTGTTTATCTGTATAAGTAATAACACCATTGCTATCTACATATTGGTAAATAGGAGCGCTAAGAGTATAAGTACAATAATTACAAAGTAATAAAATGCTGAATACAGCACATTTCTGCTTTGTTAAAGCAGCTCTCATTTATCAACAACCTCAGTATACAAATTATTTATAACCTTCTTATAGTAACCTAGTTCTATATCTAGTAAAGTAATATTAAATTATAAATACAGTAAATGATTAAATTTCTGTATTATATCAGTATATTTTAAAACTATCTGGCTACAATGATAAAAGCAGTAATGATTTTAGACTCATATCTGGATTGTTTTTTGTAAAATAGTAGTAGAACAATTAGTGTCTATAAAGTAAAGGAATGTGTTTATGAAGCATATTATATTAACAATAGCAGTTTCGCTTTTTACTGTGTTACCTGTTGCCGCCCAAATGTATCGTTGGGTTGATGAGAAAGGGCAAGTTCATTACAGTTCTGAGCCACCACAAGGACAAAAAGCTGAGCAGATTAAAAAACCAACATCACCGAAAGTTAACAATAAAGATGTAGTAGAAAAATATGCTGATGATGAAAAAAAGCAAGCTGAAGCTGAGAAGCAAGAGTCTTTCAATAGGGCAGCACAACAACAAGCGCAAAAAGATGAAGCTCAAACAAGATTAGCATGTGATGGTATGCGTAAAGATTTAGCGCTTTATCAAAATTATCCTCGTGCACGTGTTGATGTGAATGGTGAGACTCGCCGTTTGACATCTGAAGAATTAAATACAAGAATTGCAGATTTGCAAAAAAATATTAATGATAATTGTAAGGGATATTAATTTTATTAATAAACGGCTTTTATAAAGGCCGTTTTTATTTTGTGAGATGAAATAGCTTATTTTTATAATAATTTAGAGTATTAATTCAGATTAAAAGTTACTAAAGATTTATTTAATCAATAAAGTGCCATTTATTGAAATATTCTGCTCTTACAGTTATTTTTTTTCATCAGAGCTTAATGTTTATGGCAAATTTTAAGTTAATCAGTCAATACCACTTGACTTATGAGCCATTAACTACAACAATTATGTCCACCACTGATATATGACCTTAATGGAAATATTCTTTCAGTAGACATGACGCTTACCAGTGTCGACTTACGTTTACCCAATATGCGTTACCTCGCTTCGGGTTAGAAAACTCGCCACAATGAGTTTTCTAAAGTTTATTAGCTAGCAGCTGATGTAGTCGGCGATTATCATCGTGCATGTTCTGCTAGCAGTGAACTTATACCTAATTTTTTAGTGAGTGATTGCTTTTAGAGGTGAACAAGCGTGGAATTATTATCTGGCGCGGAGATGGTTGTTCGTTTTTTACGTGATGAAGGCGTAAAATATGTTTATGGATATCCAGGTGGCGCATTATTACATCTTTACGATGCTTTATTTAAAGAAAAAGAATTAACCCATATTTTAGTACGTCATGAGCAAGCAGCTACTCATATGGCTGATGGTTATGCACGTGCAACAGGCAAAGCAGGGGTTGTTTTTGTAACTTCTGGCCCTGGGGCTACCAATGCTATTACTGGTATAGCTACTGCCTTTATGGACTCTATTCCAATGGTGGTTATTTCTGGACAAGTAGCTTCTTCCTTAATAGGCTCTGATGCGTTCCAAGAAGTGGATATGGTTGGTATATCAAGACCTATTGTAAAGCACAGCTTTATGGTTCGTCATGCTTCTGAAATTCCAGAAATTATGCGTAAAGCCTTTTATATTGCTGAGTCAGGCCGTCCAGGTCCTGTAGTAGTTGATATTCCAAAAGATACGTGTAATCCAGCTGAGAAATTTGAATATACTTTCCCTGAAAAAGTGAAATTACGTTCTTATAATCCTGTACAGCGTGGACATTCTGGACAAATTCGTAAAGCCACAGAATTATTATTATCAGCTAAACGTCCTGTAATTTGCTCTGGTGGTGGTGTTATTTTAGGTCATGCTGCTGCGCAATTAACAGAGTTGGCGCGTAAGTTAAAGCTACCTGTTGCCAATACCTTAATGGGGTTAGGTGGTTTTCCTGGTTCGGATAAGCAATTTATTGGTATGCCAGGGATGCACGGTAGTTATACGGCTAATATGGTAATGCATCATAGTGATGTTATTTTAGCAGTAGGTATGCGTTTTGATGATCGTGTAACTAATGATATTAAAAAATTCTGCCCGAATGCCAAAATTATCCACATAGATATTGATCCTGCATCAATTTCTAAAACTATTAGAGCGGATATTCCAATTGTAGGGCCTGTTGATAATGTATTAACAGAAATGATTGCTGTAGTTAATGAACTTTCCAGAGAAATCAATGATAAAGCGTTGACTGATTGGTGGAAGCAAATTGATGAATGGCGTAGTAAAGGTTTATTTCCTTATGATAAAGATAATGAAACCATTATTAAGCCTGAGTTTGTTATTGATACATTATATGAAGTAACTAAAGATGGAGATACTTACGTAACTTCTGATGTAGGTCAGCATCAAATGTTTGCAGCACAACATTATCTTTTTGATAAGCCTAATCGTTGGATTAACTCTGGCGGTTTAGGAACCATGGGATTTGGTTTTCCAGCCGCAATGGGAATTAAATTAAATTTCCCTGATGCAGATGTTGCTTGCGTAACAGGTGAAGGCAGTATTCAAATGAATATTCAAGAACTTTCTACCTGTTTACAATATGATTTACCTGTTAAAGTTATTTGCTTAAATAATGGTGTATTAGGCATGGTAAGGCAATGGCAAGACATGCAATACAACAGCCGTTATTCTCATTCTTATATGACTTCATTACCAGATTTCAAAAAGTTAGTAGAGTCTTATGGTCATGTAGGGATTAGTGTTGAAAAGGCGACTGATTTAAAGGGTGCTATGCAAGAAGCTTTTGCAATGAAAGATCGATTAGTGTTTATGGATATCAAAACAGATGCGAGTGAACATGTATACCCTATGCAAATTCGTGATGGTTCCATGCGTGATATGTGGTTAAGTAAAACGGAGCGTACCTAATATGCGTCATATAATCTCTTTATTAATGGAGAATGAGCCTGGTGCGTTATCGCGTGTTGTTGGTTTATTCTCACAACGTAATTACAACATTGAAAGTTTAACTGTGGCGGCAACTGAAGATCCAACAGTTTCTCGCCTTACCTTAACGACTAAGGGTAAGCCAGAAGTTATTGAGCAAATTACTAAAAACCTCAATAAATTAATTGAAGTTGTTAAACTAGTTAACTTATCTGAAAGTGAACACATTGAGCGTGAGTTATTACTTATAAAAGTAAAAGCTACAGGCGCTCAACGTTCAGAAGTTAAACGAACAGTTGATATTTTTAGAGGTCAAATAGTTGATGTAACACCAAACCTCTATATTGTCCAATTGTCGGGTAGTACCAGTAAGGTTGACAACTTTATTGCTACTATTGGCTCTATGTCGACTATTGTTGAAGTAGTTCGTACAGGGGTAACAGGTATTTCTAGGGCTGATAAGGTCTTAAGTATTTAGGGTAGTCATTAGGGAAAAGTTAAATATATCTCCCAGTGCTAATATTTATTTGTATGTAAAATTTATTTTAATATTTAAAGGAAAATTCCAATGCGCGTTTACTATGATAAAGACTGTGACCTTTCAATCATCCAAGGTAAAAAAGTAGCTATTATTGGTTATGGTTCACAAGGTCATGCCCATGCTTGTAACCTAAAAGATTCAGGTGTGGACGTTGTCGTTGGTCTACGTAAAGGTTCAGCAACAGTAAAGAAAGCAGAAGCACATGGTTTAAAAGTAGCTGATGTACCAACAGCAGTAGCTTCTGCAGATGTAATTATGATCTTAACACCAGATGAGTTCCAAGGTCAGCTATACAGAGAAGAACTAGAGCCTAATTTAAAGAAAGGTGCTACCTTAGCTTTTGCTCATGGTTTTGCCATCCATTACAACCAAGTTGTACCTCGTGCTGACTTAGATATCGTAATGATTGCGCCTAAAGCACCAGGCCATACAGTGCGTTCTGAATTTGTGAAAGGTGGTGGTATTCCAGACCTTGTTGCTGTTTATCAAGATGCTTCTGGTAATGCCAAAAATGTAGCACTATCTTATGCAAGCGGTATTGGTGGTGGTCGTTCAGGTATTATTGAAACTACTTTCAAAGATGAAACAGAAACTGATTTATTTGGTGAGCAAGCTGTACTTTGTGGCGGTTGTGTAGAATTAGTTAAAGCAGGTTTTGATACATTAGTTGAGGCTGGTTATGCTCCTGAAATGGCGTACTTTGAGTGTTTACATGAGTTAAAATTAATCGTTGACTTAATGTATGAAGGTGGTATTGCCAACATGAACTACTCAATTTCTAATAACGCAGAGTTTGGTGAGTATGTTACTGGCCCACAAGTTATTAATGAAGAGTCTCGTTGGGCAATGCGTGAAACCTTAAAACGTATTCAAAATGGTGAGTATGCTAAAGCATTTATTAGTGAAGGTGCTACTAACTACCCAACATTAACTGCAAATCGCCGTTTAACAGCAGAACATCAAATTGAGCAAGTAGGTGAGCGTTTACGTGCTATGATGCCTTGGATTGCGGCAAATAAAATCGTTGATAAATCTAAAAACTAATTAGATTTATTCAGATTAAAAACGCGGCATATGTCGCGTTTTTTATATTTATCAGGAAGTGACAATGGAAGTTATTAAATTTTATATCGTAAATGATGAATATGGAGAATTTTCTAATTTTGCTTTATTTCCTATAAAACTAGATGAAAAAATATGGCCAACAACAGAACATTATTTTCAAGCGCAAAAGTTTCTTGATAAAACCTATCAAGAGAAAATTAGAAGAGCAAAAACACCAATGCTAGCGGCTATATTAGGGCGAGATCGTAAACAAAAGATTCGTAAAGATTGGGAATCAGTTAAAAATAATGTAATGAAAAAAGCACTCATAGCTAAATTTACGCAACATCAACAACTTAAAGAACTATTGTTATTCACAAATGATGCTAAATTAATTGAGCATACTGAAAATGATAACTATTGGGGAGATGGTGGCGATGGCAAAGGCAAAAATATGTTAGGGAATACTTTAATGCAAATAAGAGCATAATTTCTAATAAGGTAAATAAGCATTGTTACATTTTAAAGTAATAAAAAAATCATTTCTTGAAAATCCGTTCACTATAACCTATATAATAATAAGAGATTTAACTAAGGAATAATTATGAAAGAGCAGTCCAACGAACAACCTGAAGATACTTCAATAGAAAACAAAATTCCTCTACCTGTGGATGAATATATTGAAGAAGTACCTGATGAAAAAGGTCAAAAAGTTCGTCATAAAGGAGTCTATCTATTACCTAATCTATTCACAACAGCGGCTTTGTTTGCTGGTTTTTATTCAATAGTTAGTGCTATGTATGCTCCTGTAGTAGTTGCTCATGAAGGCATAGAAGTAGCAAGAGATTATTTTATTTATTCAGCGATAGCTATTTTTATTGCCATGATATTAGATGGTCTCGATGGACGAGTTGCTAGATTAACCAATACACAAAGTGCATTTGGCGCTGAATATGATTCACTGTCAGATATGGTTGCCTTTGGTCTAGCCCCTGCACTATTGGCATTTCAATGGTCATTGGCTGAAGCAGATAAACTAGGATGGATGGTTGCTTTTATCTATGTGGCTTGTGCAGCATTAAGATTAGCACGTTTTAATGTGCAAATTGGTTCTGTTGATAAAAAGTACTTTATAGGATTAGCTAGCCCATCAGCAGCAGCGGTAGTTGCAAGTAGTGTATGGGCTTTCAATAAACTAGAAGTTAGTGGTGAAAGCGTAGTATACCTAATGGTGCCATTAGTGGCCGCAGCAGGTGTATTGATGGTAAGTAATATCAAATATTACAGTTTTAAAACATTGGATATTAAAAGTAGAGTTCCTTTTATTGCAATATTAGTGATTGTATTACTGTTTGCAATAATAGGTACTGCTCCTGCTTATGCTTTATTATTTATTTTCTTGAAACATACCAGATGGCCTGCAATCTTACAGTCACGAATAATAAGAGACATTGTAATATAC
>JBEBWU010000104.1:0-6828 GCA_040391985.1 Entomomonas sp.
CAATATTTTCTCTCACTTTTTAATTTGTTTGAAAAGTGCTTTTCCAGTCGGATTGAGAAATAAGAACAAAAACGGGGGTAAGTAATAATACAAATAGCATTAAAGAAGCTTGTACAGTATCTGTCCAACTTACAGCAAGGAAACCACCAATACAAACATAGATAATAGTGGCGGTTGCACCTAGTAACATCGCTACAGTATAAGGTGTCAAATGAACAAATTCAGCAAAAGGTGCTAAATTGAAGGTACTTTCAAAGAGCCTTGCACCTGCTACAATCCCTGATGCACAGTAAAGGGTAAAAAAGATTAAAATAATAAGTGCTGAGAAAATACGTAACAAACGAGTATGATCATCAAAGCGTGCTGTAAAATAATCAGGTAAGGTAAGGGCATTATGGTTATGTTCAGTGTGAACGCGTAATCTACCTGCAACTAATAGCCAGTTAAGCCAAGCACCGATAGTAAGACCAATAGCAATCCATGCTTCTGATAAACCAGATAAATAAATGGCTCCAGGTAAACCCATTAATAACCAGCCACTCATATCTGATGCACCTGCGGAAAGTGCTGTTACTAAACTGCCTAAACTTCTTCCCCCTAAAATATAATCATCAAAGCTTTTTGTAGAACGATAGGCATACAGCCCAATCATGATCATTAAAATAATATACAGTATAAATGTTACTGTCGTTTGATAGTTTGCTGACATGCAGGTGTTACTCCTGATTGTTTTGTAAGTATTAATAGCGTAATAAGGTTGCACCTTTGGTTAACTTAAAGAAAAACTTAATATATTTATTGGTAGATCTATTATTTATCTTAAATACATTATTTAAATTAACCTTACTTTCCTGTTTTATTGTCCCTGTTAGAAATAGTTAGCAAAAAGTGTGCCGACTAAAGGTGCAACCAAAATAAAAATTGGTTGCACCTTTTGGCATGGATATTGAATAATATTTTCCAATATTTTTACAACGAGTAAAAATAACACAAAAAAGTAAGTGGCAAAAACTAACTTTTTTATTATTTGGATTCTTTTTTATAATCTTGTGGAGTTTGACTATGGCTTCAACAACTCTAGGTGTTAAGTTAGATGATGCAGCGCGCCAACGTTTAAAAGAGGCAGCAAAGCGAATTGATAGAACACCTCATTGGCTGATTAAGCAAGCAATTTTTAGTTATTTAGAAAAAATCGAACAGGGAGCATCCATTGATGATTTGCTAGGTGTTCAAGCCAATGCAGAAATAGATGAGTTACCTACTAATAACAATACAACAACAGTTGCAACTCAACCATTCTTAGAGTTTGCTGAAAGTATTCATCCACAATCAGTGTTGCGAGCCTCAATTACTGCCGCTTATCGTCGCCCTGAACCTGAAATTATTCCTTTAATGCTTGAGCAAGCACGTTTTAATGAGCAAGACTCACAATCTGTTCATAAAATGGCTTTTGATATTGCTAACAAATTGAGGAACCAAAAAAGTGCAGGTGGTCGCTCTGGTTTGGTGCAAGGATTGTTACAGGAATTCTCACTTTCGTCTCATGAAGGTGTAGCATTAATGTGTTTAGCAGAAGCATTACTTCGTATTCCTGATAAACAAACCCGTGATGCATTGATTCGCGACAAAATTAGTAAAGGGAATTGGCATCCACATGTTGGCAAAAGTCAATCAACCTTTGTTAATGCAGCTACTTGGGGTTTGTTAATTACAGGTAAATTAACGGCTACTCATAATGAAACTAAATTAACCAGTTCTTTAAATCGTATTATTGGCAAGAGTGGTGAACCGCTTATTCGTAAAGGCGTTGATATGGCCATGCGAATGATGGGAGAGCAGTTTGTAACAGGAGAAACTATTGGTGAAGCGTTAGCTAATGCGGGTAAGTTTGAAGCCAAAGGTTTTAGATATTCCTACGATATGTTAGGTGAGGCAGCATTAACTAAGAAAGATGCTGATAATTACTATATTTCTTATGAACAGTCTATTCATGCTATTGGTAAAGCTTCTAATGGTCGTGGCATTTATGAAGGACCAGGTATCTCCATTAAACTTTCTGCCTTACATCCACGTTATAGCCGTGCTCAGTATGATCGAGTAATGACAGAGTTATATCCACAACTTCTTAATTTGACGTTGCTAGCTAAACAGTATGATGTTGGTATTAATATTGATGCTGAAGAGGCTGATCGTTTAGAGTTATCTTTAGATTTATTAGAAAAACTCTGTTTTGAACCAGCTTTAGCGGGTTGGAATGGCATTGGTTTCGTTATTCAGGCTTACCAAAAACGTTGTCCTTATGCGATTGATTATGTAATAGATTTAGCACGCCGTAGTCGTCATCGCTTAATGATTCGTTTAGTAAAAGGGGCTTATTGGGATAGTGAAATTAAACGTGCTCAAGTAGATGGTTTAGAAGGTTATCCCGTCTATACACGTAAGTGTTACACCGATATTTCTTATTTGGCTTGTGCCCGTAAACTATTAGCTGTACCAGAAGCAATCTTCCCTCAATTTGCAACACATAATGCGCATACGTTGGCGGCTATTTATCATATAGCAGGTAATAACTATTATCCTGGCCAATATGAGTTCCAATGTCTACATGGCATGGGCGAGCCTCTTTATGAGCAAGTGGTGGGTAAAATAGCTGATGGTAAATATAACCGTCCATGTCGTGTTTATGCACCAGTGGGAACACATGAAACATTATTGGCTTATTTAGTCCGTCGTTTACTTGAAAATGGTGCTAATACTTCGTTTGTAAACCGAGTGGCAGACCAATCTATTTCAATTAATGAGTTAATTGAAGATCCTGTGGAAACAATTGAAAAACTAGCTCATCACGAAGGTCAAATGGGGCTACCACATCCACGTATTCCATTACCTGTGGAGCTTTATGGCAAAGGTCGTGCTAACTCTAGGGGTATTGATCTTTCCAATGAAAACCGTTTAGCTTCTCTTTCTAGTGCTTTATTAAATAGTGCTACTGAAGAGTGGGTAGCTGCTCCTATGTTAGGGGAAGATGTTACCTTAGGTAACGCACAACCAGTAACAAATCCTGCTAATTATAATGATATAGTGGGTAAAGTTTATGAAGGTAGTGAACAAGATGTTGATGTTGCTTTGAACTGTGCAGTGGCTACAGCACCTATTTGGCAATCTACTCCACCACAAGAGAGAGCAGCTATTTTAGAACGTGTTGCAGACCAGTACGAATTTGAAATGCAGACATTGATTGGTGTTATTGTACGTGAGGCAGGTAAAACCTATAGCAATGCTATTGCAGAAATTCGTGAAGCAATTGATTTCCTACGTTACTATGCTGAACAAGCAAGAAGTGATTTTGCTAATGACTCTCACCGTCCTTTAGGGCCTGTAGTATGTATTAGTCCATGGAACTTCCCAATGGCTATTTTCACAGGTCAAGTAGCAGCTGCTTTAGCCGCAGGTAACACAGTAATTGCTAAACCTGCTGAACAAACACCATTAATTGCTGCACAAGCTATCCGTATTATGTTAGAGGCAGGTGTACCTAAAGGTGTAGTGCAGTTATTACCTGGTCGAGGTGAAACAGTTGGTTCTAAATTAACAGCTGATCCTCGTGTAAAAGGCATAATGTTTACAGGTTCTACAGAAGTAGCACAAATTATCAATAAAACCATTGCTGGTCGTTTAGATGATCATGGACATACTATCCCATTGATTGCTGAGACGGGTGGTCAAAATGCTATGATTGTTGATTCTTCAGCATTAGCAGAACAAGTAGTAGTAGATATTGTAGCATCTGCTTTAGATAGTGCAGGGCAGCGTTGTTCTGCCTTAAGGTTACTTTGTATCCAAGAAGATGTGGCTGATCGTACTATTGAAATGTTAAAAGGTGCGATGGATGAAAATCAATTAGGTAATCCAGAGTTATTATCAGTAGATATTGGTCCAGTGATCGATGCTGATGCTAAAGCGATTATTGATAAACATATTGAAACTATGCGTAATAAAGGTCGTACTGTTTACCAATCAGCTATCTATAGTAATGCAGTTATTAAAAATGGTACTTTTGTAGTGCCCACTTTAATTGAATTAGAAAGTATTACTGAGCTACAGCGTGAAGTGTTTGGTCCTGTGTTACATGTTATTCGTTATAACCGTAAAGATCTAGATAAACTACTTGAGCAAATTAATAAGCTTAACTATGGTTTAACTATGGGTATTCATACGCGTATTGATGAAACTATTGCCCAAGTAATTGATAAAGCCCATGTAGGTAATATCTATGTAAACCGTAATATCGTAGGAGCGGTAGTGGGTGTGCAACCTTTTGGTGGTGAAGGTTTATCTGGCACAGGTCCTAAAGCTGGTGGACCACTCTATATGTATCGTTTATTAGCAACTAAACCAGAAGATGCTGTTGTTAAATCATTGGCACGTCGTGATGATGGTATTGCCACAGAAGATATAGGTAAAGCTGCTATTGAAGAAGTAATCAAAAGCTTCAAAACATGGGCAGATAAGAAAGAATATGCTGGTATTTGTAAACTGGCAGAAGACTTCTATCATATTGCTCAAGCAGGAACCTTACGAGTATTACCTGGCCCAACAGGTGAACGTAACAGTTATGAGTTGATAGCAAGACAGGATATTCTTTGTTTAGCTAATAATGAACAAGATTTACTTGTGCAATTAGCCGCTGTTTTATCTGTGGGAGCAATTGCATTATGGTCTGATGAGTATGCTAAATTACGTTCTCAATTACCTGAAAAAGTACAACAGCACATTAAATTTATTGCTGATTGGAAAAAGCCTGAAAGCCATTATGATGCAGTGTTATATCATGGTGATTGTGATCAGTTAGCAGAAGTTTGCCGTATTGTAGCTAATCGTAAAGGTGCTATTGTTAGTGTCCATGGTTTAGCACAAGGTGAAACTAGTATTCCATTAGAACGTTTATTAATTGAACGCTCCATTAGTGTGAATACAGCAGCAGCAGGTGGTAATGCAAGTTTAATGACTATTAGTTAACAGTCATTAGATATTAAAAAACCGTTATGTCTTTTGTCATAACGGTTTTTTATTGTTTACAAATTTTTAATTAAATTTACTTAATACCATTTAATATATTATGCTCAATTGTTCCTATAGATGTACAAGAAAATTTCTCTGTCTTATAAGGTTCTGTTGATGTAAATTTAATTTGTTCTTTTTCAACAGGTAATTCTGTTTTATCAGCTTGATTAGTAGATGTTGTATTGCGATTTAATGTATATTCAACATCGATGGTGACAGTGGTAACTGAACCAGATTCACCTACTTTTGCAGTAATAGTTGTTTCAAGATCTGTTTCTACTTTTGCATCATATTCTTGCTTGTTCTTTTCATAAGTATATTCTGTAGATTCAGCATAATTATAAGAGTATTTTTTAGTTACCTTTTCCTTATCGATGTAACTACTAGTAACTAAACCACAATCAATATAGTTAGCAGGACGATCTGTTTTGAAAGTAGCGATTATAGTGCCAGTTGCTTTATCTGAGGATTGAACAGAAAAAACATTATTAAATAGTTGATTAAAAGTAGCAGTCCATGCCTTATCTTTAGGCATATTAACAAATTTTTCATTTTCGACGGTTACTGGGTCTGGTTGTTTATGAACATAAGAAGTACAGCCAACCAAACTAGTAACTATGAGTAAGCTTAAAATAGTTTTTTGCATAATTGCATTGCCTAAGTTTATGTTTGTGATTATCATACAAAAGTTTTAAAAACATTATCCTATAGGATTAGGATAATATCTCATATTATAGGACAAATTATCTTAAGTGAATAATTAAAAAGAACTAATATAACAATAGTAGTAGAGGTATACATGGCAAACTTTGAGGTAGGAAATGTAGTACAGTTAAGATCAGGTGGACCTAAAATGACCGTAGTGGGTGAGCCAAGGAAAGGGGTCTATACTACCGATTCAGAAGTGATTGTAATATGGTTTGATGATAAAGAAAATAAATTTAAATATGATACTTGTATCTCTGCCATTTTAGAAAAAATGTAGTAGCTAAATTACATTTTTATTTTTGAATCAAAGCAGCTGATATTAAGATTAATTCAGCTGCTTTTTAGTATGTAAAATGATTAATTAAACCACATCATAAATACGCACTTCTGGTGATGCATCTAAATATGGGCTGAGGCCAGTTACAACATCACTATTGAAAAGATCACTTTTAAGGTATGCCTTAGCATTTTCAACAGTGTCGAATCCATGTAGAACTTGTACATCTTCTTCACGTATTAATAATTCTTTTGATTGTGCTCCTTTAATTTGTTTTAAGAAAGGCTCTTTATATTGCTTATATACATTAGCAGCAGAAGGGCGATTATTAGTTGATACTTTTAGGGTGATTTGTAAATAAGCCATGTATTATCTCCTTAGATATTTAATATTTACATCAGTGCTTACTGATGAGTTGATAATACGTATCCGAATGTTTATAGTGAAATTGTCTTTTCACATGTTATTTATTTCCAGAATCTATAAATATGAATCTAAGCCAATTACGATATGTTAAAGCTGTTGCTGAAACAGGTTCTTTTACTCAAGTGGCCGAGCAATGTTATGTGACACAGCCAACATTATCTAATGGTATTGCACAGCTTGAGCAGGAGTTTGAGGAACGCATTTTTGTTCGAACAACAAGGATTGTTTCTTTGACACCTTTTGGTGAGCATATTTTATTTTTTATTAATAAAGTACTTAGTGCTCAAACTGAGTTGTTATATGAAGTACGCAGTTTTGCAAAACCTTCACAAAAAGTTATTCGTATTGGTATC
>JBEBWU010000105.1:0-6821 GCA_040391985.1 Entomomonas sp.
TCAATTGGTTATGGTTTAAATTTAATGTATAAATTACAAACTAAAATTTTAGATAAGCGGTTAGGTACAGATTTTCCTGTTCCTGCCTATGCAACTACTGGTTCTGCTGGTTTAGATTTACGCGCTATGCTGCAAGAAGATTGTGTACTTGAACCAGGTCAAACAATTTTAATTCCAACGGGATTGGCTATTCATATAGGTACTGCAGAGTTAGCAGCATTGATTTTACCTCGTTCAGGTTTAGGGCATAAACATGGTATCGTATTAGGAAATCTTGTAGGCCTAATTGATTCAGATTACCAAGGTGAGCTGATGGTTTCCTGTTGGAATCGTGGTAATTCAGCCTTTACTATTACAGTAGGTGAGCGTATCGCACAATTAGTATTAGTGCCTGTTGTGCAAGCAGCTTTTGAATTTGTTGATGAGTTTACTGAGTCAGAGCGTGGTGTAGGTGGCTTTGGTCATTCAGGTCGTCATTAATTAAATAGTTTAATTAACTGGCAGTTAGAAATGTTTTTTTACATTCTAAAATATGCTTAAAAAAAGCGTAAAAAGACCAGCGAAAATGTTAGAAACTCTCATTTTTTAGCATTGTTTTCTTAGACTTATGGCTAATAAATGGGGGTTTTTCCTGAACGTTAGATGACAGAACTTATAGTTGGGGCTAGCCTAAATTTGAACTCTGTTAAAATCTGCTCATCGAAATTATGTCGGTTATATGTACTTTAAAAATATTCCATATTTATTGGGGATTTAATAATGAAAATGAAAAATAGCTTAGCACTTGTTGCTGGTTCTTTAATCGCAGTAGTTTCTACTGGTGCCTTTGCTCAAGGTCAAGGTGCTGTAGAAGGTGAAGCATTCGTAAAACGTTACTTCACAGACAGCGCTCGTCACATGGATAATGGTCAGCTTTATGGTGGTAGCTTAGGTTACTTCTTAACTGATGACGTTTCTTTAGCATTATCTTATGGTGAATATCACGATATTCGTGGTGATAACGAGTATGGTAATAAAAATATTAAAGGTTCATTAACTTCTTTAGACGCTTACTATCACTTTGCACAACCAGGTGATTGGGTTCGTCCATACATTTCTACTGGTGTTGCTCACCAATCTATCAGCAATGCTGATCGTTCTGGTCGTGACCGTGATACTATCCTTAACTTAGGTGTAGGTGCAAAATTATACTTCACTGATAATTTCTATGCGCGTGCAGGTGTTGATGGTATGTACGGTTTAGGTAATCACCAAGCTGAATACATGTTAACAGGTGCTGTTGGCTTTAACTTCGGTGGTGGTAAGAAAGTTGAACCAGCTCCAGAGCCTGTAGTAGTTGAGCCAACTCCAGAGCCAGAAATCGTACGTGTACAATTAGACGTTAAATTCGATTTCGATAAAGCAACTATCCGTGAAGGTAGCTACGACGATATCAAACAAGTAGCTGATTTCATGAAACAGTTCCCACAAACTACTACTGTAGTTGAAGGTCATACTGACTCTGTTGGTGCAGAAGCTTATAACCAAAAACTTTCAGAAGAACGTGCTAATGCTGTTCGTGATGCTTTAGTTGATACTTATGGTGTTGAAGGTAGTCGTGTACAAGCAGTTGGTTATGGTGAAGACAAGCCTATTGCTGATAACGCTTCTAAAGAAGGTCGTGCTATGAACCGTCGCGTTGACGCTACTGTAGAAGCACAAGTTATTCCTCCTCAAGAAACTGCTACTGAACAAGCTCAGTAATTAGTTACCCCTAGAGTAGGTTAAACTATGAAGAATGCCCTGAATTATCAGGGCATTTTTTTATCTTCTTGAAAGAAAAAATGAATTAAATGGAGTTTTAAGTTTCTATACAAACAGTTTAATATTAATAAATCAGTAATAAGAAAAATTCAGTTTTAGATGTTGTGATAATTATTTTTATACACTTTACTGAATATATTAAACTACTGTCTTTTAAATAGAATCAGACAAGTACTAATTTAAAATTAATTATTATTTGAGATATAGGATATGAAACTATTGCGTCAAAGTTTGATTATTTTGTGTATAGCATTGATAACAACCTATGCTAATGCAGAAAATAACAGCGCACGTGTTTCATTGAGAAAAACAGGTTTGGTTAGTATTTATTATGATGCAGTAAATAACAATTCTGACTTGGCAGCAGCTAAAGCACAATATAAAGCGAAACAAGAAGTTGTTCCTCAAGCTCGAGCAGGACTATTACCACAAATTAATGCTAATGCTAATTATGAAAACACAAGAACAGTATTGGATAAACCTGCAACTACAATAAAACGTAACTCACATGTTTATGGGGTAAATTTAACCCAACCTATTTTTCGTGTGGATCGATGGTTTCAATTACAAGCTGCACACGCTACTAATGAGCAGGCTTATTTTGATTTTGCAGTGACACAGCAACAATTAATTTTACAAACAGCACAAGTTTACTTTAATGTTTTGCAAGCGCAAGATGACTTGGCAGCTACTAAAGCAGAGGAGAATGCATACAAACGTCAAGCAGATGAGGCTAGTGCTCGTTTTGATTTGGGGTTGGCAGATAAAACAGATTATTTACAAGCAAAAGCTGCTTACGATATGTCACGTGCTAAAAGGATTGTGTCAGAAAAAAGTGTTGAAGATGCTTTTCAAGCATTAACCACATTAACTAATCGTCATTATGAAGCCGTTGAAGGTATCCGTCATAATTTACCTATCAATCCTCCTATTCCTAATAATGCAACAGCATGGGTTGATAAGGCAGTTGAGCAAAATCTTGGTTTGAGAGCAGGGCTTTATGGTGTTACTGCAGCTGAAGAAACATTAAGACAGCGTAAAGCAGGTCATGCCCCTACAGTTGATTTTGTGGCTTCGTATCAACGAGGGGATAATGATGCTTTTAATTTTAATAATTCAGCTACTAGCCTAGCTCATTATGGTTCAGATGTTGAACAGACAAGTGTCGGTGTGCAGCTACAGGTTCCCCTTTATTCAGGGGGGATGACTTCTTCTCAGGTGAGAGAAGCACGTTCAACATTGATGATGTCTGAGCATAGTCAAGAAAGTTTGCGACGTAAAGTTGTGCAGAATACTCGCAATTATCATCGAGCAGTTAATACAGATATTGAGCAAATTCAGGCATTACGGCAGACTATAATTTCTAGCCAAAGTGCTGTGGAAGCTACCCAAATAGGATTTCAATCTGGAACACGCAATATAGTTGATATATTAGACGCACAACGACAACTATATGATGCAGTGCGTAATTATAATAATGCGCGTTATGCCTATATTATTGATATATTAAGTTTGAAAGAAATGGTGGGTACTTTAAGTCCATTAGATTTGCAGGAGCTTGAAGCTTATTTAAATCCTAACTATGAGCCAAACAGAGATTTTTTACCCCCTGATTTATTGAGTAATGGTAAATTTAATTAATTACCATATTGTTGTTAAATGAAATAATTAAGTTGAAAAGAGAATGACAAGTAGTGAATTACCAACCCTAGTATTAATACCTGGTTTATTATGTGATGAACGATTATGGCAAGATCAAGTCACAAACTTAACAGATGTTTGTAGGCCTCATGTAGCTGATATATCAAAAGATAATTCTATTGAAGCGATGGCAAAGCGAGTTTTAGCGAAAGCGCCAGAACGTTTTATATTAACTGGGTTATCAATGGGTGGTTATGTTTCTTTTGAAATTATGCGTCAAGCGCCAGAGCGTGTTATTTGTTTAGCTTTGATTGATACGATGGCTCGTTTAGATGATGATGAAAGTATAGAGTTGCGTAAAGGCTTAATTAAACTAGCAGAAGAAGGGCGTTTTGTAGGTGTAACACCACGATTACTGCCTAATATTATTTACAAAGATAAATTAAATACATCAATCGCTGATGAAATTATTAATATGGCGGCACGGTTAGGTAAGGAAACTTTTATTCGCCAGCAAACAGCGATAATCACTCGTGATGACTCAATACCTACATTAGCAACTATTAAGGTGCCTACATTAATTATTGTGGGAGAGGAAGATAAACGTACGCCACCTGAAGAGTCACGTATTATGGCTGAAACTATTCCTAATGCAGAGTTACATATGCTGCCTAAATGTGGTCACTTACCACCACTAGAGCTACCACAAGTGACAACCACATTGTTAAAAGAGTGGATAGTAAAGAATACTCAGTAGTGATTAATCACTACTGATATGATTAATTTTTATGAGGTCTGGTTAAGAATTCATGGGATTGCATTTCTAATAAGCGACTTAATGTCCGTTGAAATGCAAATTCAGAGCGAATACCTACATAAAGATCTTTTAATGGTACTTCTGCAGATAAGATAAGTTTAACATTACGATCATAAAACTCATCCACTAAATAGATAAAGCGAGTGGCGATATCTTCTTTATTAGTATCTAATTGTTCAACATTAGAAATAAGTACTGCTTTGTAAGCTTTGGCAATATCTATATAGTCATTTTGGCTACGAGGGCCATCACAAATATCTCTAAACTCAAACCAAACCGCTGTACTGCATGCCTTTTTAGCATGAATTAGACGGTTTTCAATGGTCAGGTCAATATTTTCTTTGGCATCTGTGGGATCAAGAATTAAATTAGCAAAAGTATGCTCTAATTGTTTCTCAGCTTCTGCATCATTAGGGCAGTAATAAAGGTTAGCTTTCTCTAACACGCGTAGTCGGTAATCTATACCGCTATCAACATTAATTACTTCGGTGTTTTCTTTTAATAGTGCTATAGCAGGTAGGAAACGAGCTCGTTGTAGACCATCTTTATAGAGGCCATCTGGAATGATATTTGAAGTGGCTACCAGTGAAACACCACGCTTAAAAATCTCTTCAAATAATGTACCAAGTATCATCGCATCTGCAATATCTGATACGAAAAACTCATCAAAACAGATGACTCGAGTCTCTTTTGATATGCGTTCTGCAATAAGTGTAAGTGGGTTTTTATGCCCTTTTAATTGTGTTAAATCTTCGTGTACCCGTTTCATAAAACGATGAAAGTGGGTACGCATTTTTTCTGGAAAAGGCAATGCATCGTAGAAAATATCCATTAAATAGGTTTTTCCACGGCCTACGCCACCCCAAAAATAAAGTCCTTTAATGGGTTTACGTTTATGGAAGAGTTTGCTAACTAGATTGGAGCTTTTGTTGTGTGCTGCAACTAAATCATCAAAAAGTCTTTGTAAATGGTTTACTGCATTTTCTTGAGCTGAGTCTTTAGCAAAGTCTGGACGCTTTAAATCAGCTTGGTAACGTTCAAGAGGAGTCATAACTTCTTATACTAATTAAATGGTTATCATTAAAAAGGAAAACGTAAATTATACGCTATAAACAAGGAAAAAAGTAAAGAATACTTTTCTATTGTGTTATCTAGTCGTATGATATAAGAGTTTTCTACTATAAAAGGTAGAGTTAATTTTAATATTGAATGTTATCTAAGAGATAATCCCATGAGCTTTGAAAAATCCAATAAACTGGCTAATGTTTGTTATGACATTCGTGGACCAGTTTTAGATCACGCTAAACGCCTAGAAGAAGAAGGTCAACGTATTTTAAAATTAAATATCGGCAACCCTGCCCCTTTTGGCTTTGAAGCACCTGCCGAAATGCTGCAAGATATGATAAAAAATCTTCCAGCGGCCCAAGGTTATTGTGATTCTAAAGGATTATTCAGTGCCCGTAAGGCAGTCATGCAATATTATCAACAAAATCTAGTGGAAGGAGTGAGTGTTGATGATATTTATATAGGTAATGGTGTTTCTGAACTAATTGTAATGTCTTTGCAGGCGTTATTAAACAATGGTGATGAAGTGCTGATTCCTGCTCCTGATTATCCATTATGGACAGCAGCAACTACATTGGCTGGAGGTCGAGCTGTTCATTACTTATGTGATGAGCAAGCAAACTGGTTTCCTGATATTAATGATATTAAATCAAAAATTACTGAACATACAAAAGCGATCTTATTAATTAACCCTAATAATCCAACAGGTGCAGTTTATTCAAAAGAGTTGTTATTAGATGTTATTGAGGTTGCTCGTCAGCATAATTTAATTATTTTCTCTGATGAGATTTACGATAAGATTCTTTATGATGATGCTAAGCATACTATTGTTGCTTCTTTAGCTTCTGATGTGGTTTTTGTTACTTTTGGTGGTTTGTCAAAAGTTTATCGAAGTGCTGGCTTTAGATCTGGCTGGTTAGTGATCTCAGGTGCTAAGCATTTGGCAAAAGGCTATATTGAAGGCATAGACATGCTATCAAATATGCGTTTGTGTGCTAATGTGCCCGCACAAGGGGCGATTCAAACGGCATTAGGTGGTTATCAGACGATTAACGATCTTGTAAAGCCAGGTGGACGTTTATACGAACAACGCAATAAAACATGGGAAATGCTAAATGCGATTCCTGGTGTTAGTTGTGTTAAGCCTATGGGAGCACTTTATGCTTTCCCTAAATTAGATCCTAAAGTTTATCCAATTCGTAATGATGAAAAATTTGTATTAGATTTATTATTACAAGAGAAAATTTTGGTTGTACAAGGTACGGCATTTAATTGGATACATCCTGACCATTTTAGAATAGTAACTTTACCTAGAGTGGATGATTTAGAATATGCCATTAAACGTATAGAAGTTTTCTTAAAAAGCTATAAGCAGTAAGATGTGTATTATAAAGCGACCAAAGTGTCGCTTTATTTATTAATTGGATATTTTGTATAAAAAAAAAATATTAATAAAATTAATGTTATTTTTGTTTACGTACGGTTCTTCAAAAAA
>JBEBWU010000106.1:0-6809 GCA_040391985.1 Entomomonas sp.
ATGATGTAAAGTCATCCATCAAGTCACTGGTTTTACAAGGCGAGCTTAGCCATTGATTAAGCTTATTCATCTCTGCATTATATTTTTCATAGTCTATATTAGCATCTGAATTATCACCATGAATAACCTGTTCTCGTAAGCTAGTAAACTTACCATCTTTGAAAGAACCAACACCATATAAGACATCCTCAAAATAATGTCCTCCCATCGGATTGGTAATGATTTTATATCTATAAAGCAATGAACCTTGCTTATTAATTGATAAAGGCGTAATTTTAAGCGTTGTATGCGAAGGTCCTGTTGCAAATGTATACTGACATAAGCACAAGGCTAACAATAAAATATATTTCTTCACACTCTTTCTCCACAATATCTAAAAAATGATTCGCTGTTATCTTTTGTAATTCATATCCCGAACTAAATGAATTTCCAAATGCACGCAACATATAAATAAATCATTATATATTTCTTTAAAAACAAATCCTTTTATACTCTATTAACAATACAATCAGCAAATATACAACCTTTCTATAGATCCTTTTTCTAAAATATTATTATGTTATCTACACTTACTGGGGGTTAAATGTAATCTCTTTTTGGTAGAGATGCGTAACCAAAATAAAAAAACAACTAATAAACCAATTAAATATTTTATATACCACTTTACTCATCTCCTTATATTGTATACATCTACTCATAAGCAATTTATTTTACTAGGTATTTTATACATTCTATACAATGAAACTATACTAGTGCTGTTAATCAACTCAAGTATTGTACATATTGCTCCATGATATTTGGGTGGCTGGGGTTGACTTTGTAGATGTCTTCTAGGAGTTTTTTCTCATAGTCACACCAGTCTTCCATGGTCATATCACGTCTAAATCGTAGGTTGCGCCCTGTTTTTTTGTCGTATTCTATTATTGTGGGGTCGTAGGGACGACAGAATTCAAAAGCGCCTACTTCGGGTAGATTATGAATACAAGTGAAGCTATAAGCGGCATAGTTAAAATATTAAAGCAGTTAGAAGCTTCTCAAAATTTAAGAGTAATAGATATAAAAATGGTCGAAGATACTAGACAGCCAGAAGAGTTAATTAATTGATGATCCTCAATTATGGGGCTTCTAATTTACTGTGTAAAAGTTACTTCTAAACAATATATTGAATTTAATATAAACTGTTTAACAACCACTATTTTAGTAGGATGCTATAAAATGAGAGTACCCAGAAAAATAACTAACTATTTTTTAGAATGCATTGATATTCATGCAATTGTTATCTTTTTGTTAGTATTTGGACTTACTTTATTAATAACTAATGATACTGATACATATATTGGTAGATATTCTAATACAATCCTTAGTTCTATTTTTGGAATTCCGCTACTATTTGCACCTGCATTTGCTCTTTTATGCTCCATATTAGGAACTCATACTACCAACTGGAAAGGAACAATACTTGTAAGTATATTAACCTACTCTATTATTGCTGCCATTATTTACTATTTATTTGGTTATGTTTTTGTAAGTAAATAAAAGTAATGCTAATAGTAAGAGCCTAAATCCTAACCTAACCAAGCTAATCTAGTCATATCTTAAGACTAAAAGCCTTACTCAACACCTATTAACATTCTTATTCACAGTATTTGTGAATAAATACCCTACCCTTTATTAACTTATCGTATTAATGCGAGGTTTAATCATGTCTGAAAAACCTATTATATTTAGCACACCAATGGTGCAAGCTATTTTATTAGATTTGAAAACACAAACAAGAAGAGTGTTAAATCCTCAACCTTTTGGACGTATCAGAGAAACACCGTTTAGTAAAAGTGGATTAGAGGATACCTACATGCATAGAATACGCTTTGATAATGCTCGCAAAGCGGCTATTAATGAAGCATTAGCCAACAATGATAATGACCTAGCTGAACTAATTAGCAAATTCCAATTTAGGGATACGCGCCCTAAAGCAGCTAGTGATATGAATGATATTGACCTAGCTAGTAAACTATTAGGCCACACCAAAGAAGAAATTACCCGTAAAATATACATTAGAAGAGGTCAGGAAGTAACACCGTTTGAACCGCAAAATAATGAGTAATTACCGAAAAGTTACGGAAACGATAAAAAAAGAGTTACGGAAACGAATTATTTTTTATAGGTAAATGACAGGTATTAAAAAAGCCTTGTACATATTATGTAACAAGGCTTGTATCTGGCGGAAGCGCAGAGATTCGAACTCTGGGAGGGCGTTAACCCTCGCCGGTTTTCAAGACCGGTGCTTTAAACCAACTCAGCCACACTTCCGTTTCGGCTGCATATGATACCCGATTGTTACAGTCTGTCAAATATTATCTGTTGTTTTTTTCTGATAAATGTATATTATCTAACTTATTAAAATTACAAATTACTACTTAACTTAACAATTACTACTGGATTCGCAATATTTAGGAGCTGTATTTATGAATGATCGTTATAAATCTCATGAGCCAACAAGTCAGGTTATGGCTAATGATAACTATGTGATGGAACATGCCAGTCAACTTTTAGTGAGTAAGGTTTTACGTAATACTTATTCATTACTAGCATTAACACTTACTTTTTCTGCTATTACTTGCTATATAGCAATGGCAATGAATGTACAACGTATGAACATCTTTGTACTATTAGTTGGTGTTTATGGTTTAATGTTCTTAACTGTTAAATTAAGAAATTCTATTTGGGGCTTAGTAAGTACTTTTGCTTTTACAGGTTTCTTAGGATTCACTTTAGCACCTACCTTGAATATGTATTTGCATATGCCTAATGGCGCTGGAATTATTACTTCAGCTTTAGGCTTAACTGCATTCGCTTTCTTTGGTCTATCTGCTTTTGTATTAATTACTCGCAAAGACATGAGTTTCTTAGGTAATTTTATTACTGTAGGTTTCTTTGTATTAATTGGTGCCATGGTACTAGCCTTTATTACTAATATCCCTGGTTTATATTTAGCGTTAAGTGCTGGTTTTATCTTATTCTCATCAGCTGCTATTTTATATCAAACCAGTGCTATTATTCATGGTGGTGAAACAAACTATATTATGGCTACCATTACTTTGTTTGTTTCAATTTATAATATCTTTGTTAGCTTATTAAGTATCTTAGGCGTTGCGTCTAGTGATTAATATTAATAACTTTTAAAAAGCCCGCTTTGCGGGTTTTTTTATATAAGTGCTTATGAAATTTACTATTGCTATCTACTCACCACCACAAAGCTCTGCTAGCAGAAGAGCATTACGCTTTTCTCAAACTGTATTACAAACAGGCCATGCTATTGAGCGTTTATTTTTTTACCAGCAAGGTATTTATAATGCTGTCAGCAGTATTGTCCCCCCCCAAGATGAATTAGATATTCACTTAGCTTGGCAAACCTTTATTGAAGAAAATAATTTAGATGCTGTTGTCTGTATTGCAGCTGCATTGCGTCGTGGTCAATTAGATGCAACCGAAGCAAAACGTTATCAAAAATCAGCTATTAGCATCTCTCCACCTTGGCAACTATCGGGGTTAGGGCAATTACATGAAGCTATCCAAAACAGTGATCGCTTTATTTGTTTTGGAGGTAATGCCTAATGTCTAAATCAATGTTAATTATCTGCAAATATGCACCTTGGAGTAATATCTCTGTTAGGGAAACATTAGATTTAGCGTTAGCAGGTGGTGCCTTTGAACTACCTATTAGCCTATTCTTTTTAGAAGATGGTGTTTTCCAATTAGTCGCTAATCAACAAGCTAAAACTATTCAACAAAAAGATATATCAGCTAACTTACAAGCGTTACCATTGTTTGGTATTGAAGAAATATTAGTAGCAGAACAGAGCTTACAACAACGAGGACTAACGACTGAGCAATTAATCTTACCAACAAAACTGATACCACAGCAGCAATTAGCTCATTTATTAACTCAATATGATGTAGTGGTAACAAGTTAATGAGTACTTTACATTTATTTAATGAAAGCCCTTTCACAGGCAATCAATTTGAAAAAACTTTAGCCTTTGTTAGCCCACAAGATGCAGTTTTATTAACAGGTGATGCTGTTTATGCTCTACTAGCCAATACAGCTCCCCTTAAATTGCTACAAGAATCAACCATTATTATTTATGCTTTAGATGAAGATATTGTGACCAGAGCAGTGCAAATTGGCTTAGATAATGTCAAAATAATCAATTATCAACAATTTGTAGAGCTATGTACTCAATATTTAAAAGTTGTTAGTTGGCTATGAGAATAACCGTTGATCAGAAATCGATAGAATTAGACGATGAAGGTTATCTTGTTAATTTACAAGATTGGTCTACTGCTGTTGCTCAGAAATTAGCAGAACTAGAATCTATTACATTGACTGAATTACATTGGCAAATTATTAATTTATTACGCCAATTTTATAAGCAGTATGAACTTTCTCCTGCTAATCGGCCACTAATCAAATATTTAAGCCAACACTTAGATAAAGAACAAGCCAATAGCCTACAACTCAATTTATTATTTAAAGGAAGCCCTGCTAAACTTGCTGCTAAGTTAGCAGGTTTACCAAAACCGACTAATTGCCTATGAATCAGACTATAACTCCCACAAAATCTATTACTGAACATCCATTTGCTGAATATATTCGTATTTTAGGTAAAGGCCAAAATGGTTCTCGCCATTTAACGTTTACTGAAGCTGAAGCCGCTATGAATATGATTCTAGAAAATAAAGTAGAAGATGTTCAATTAGGTGCATTTTTATTATTACTACGTTATCAACAAGAGACCTTTGAAGAGTTAGCTGGTTTTGCAAAAGCAGTACGCAACCATACACAAGCTCCTAAAATAGTTGTAGATATTGATTGGCCAAGTTATGCAGGTAAGAAAAGGCATTACCCATGGTATTTATTAGCCGCTAAACTATTAGCCAAACAAGGTGTTTCTATACTTTTACATGGTGCAGGTCAGCATACTAGTGATCGTTTTTATACAGAACAATTTTTACAAGTTTTAGCCATCAATGATTGCACGGACTGGCAACAAGTAGTGCAATCGTTAAAAGATCAGCATATTGCTTTTATTGGTTTACAACATTTTTCACCTAAGCTGCAACAAATTATTGAGTTAAGACCTTTACTAGGTGTGCGCTCACCTATTCACTCACTGGTTCGTTTATTAAACCCTTTACAGGCACGTTGTAGTTTACAAAGTATTTTTCACCCTAATTATCAAGCTATCCACCAGCAAGCCAGTCAATTATTAAGTGATAACACTATTATCATTAAAGGTGAAGGTGGTGAAAACGAAGTAAGAGCAGATAATAATTGTGTGTTATTAGGAACAAACAATGGTTCTTTATGGCAAGAAACTTGGCCTGCCTTAACTGAGCAGCGATTATTAAAGCCAAGCGAAATCAATCCAGATCATCTTATTGCGGTATGGCAAAAAAAGGTGAAAGATGAATACGCAGATTTAGCAATACCTGCTACTATAGCGCTCGCTTTAAGAGGGCTAGGTATGACGAGAGAACAGGCTCTAAAAGAAGCCAATCAGCTATGGCAACTGCATCATTAGTTATAAACTAATAGTTGTCTATTCTGGGAAATATTAAGATTTTAAAGATAATGTATTAATGGAGTTATTATGATCACCAAATGTCTTTTCCCCGCTGCTGGATATGGAACACGTTTCTTACCTGTTACCAAAGCCATGCCAAAGGAAATGTTGCCTATTGTTAATAAGCCACTTATTCAATACGCAGTAGAAGAGGCAAAAAATGCAGGCTTAAAAAACATGGCTATTGTAACGGGTCGTGGTAAAAGAGCCTTAGAAGATCATTTTGATATCAGTTATGAATTAGAAAATCAAATTGCTGGTTCATCTAAAGAGCATTTATTAAACAGTATCCGTGACTTAATCACTAATTGTACATTCTCTTATACGCGTCAAGTTGAAATGAAAGGCTTAGGCCACGCCATTTTAACGGGTAAACAACTGATTGGTGATGAAGCTTTTGCTGTCGTACTAGCCGATGATCTTTGCCTCAATTTAGAAGGCGATGGTGTATTAGCCCAGATGGTTAAATTATATAAACAATTCCGCTGTTCTATTGTGGCTGTAGAAGAAGTACCTAAAGCAGAAATAAGCCGTTATGGTGTTATTGAAGGTAATATGATTACAGAAGGTTTATATACGGTTACTAATATGGTTGAAAAACCAGCACCTGAAGAAGCACCTTCTAACCTTGCGATTATTGGTCGTTATATTTTAACCCCAGATATTTTTGATATTTTGGAAAATACACCTCCTGGTAAAAATGGTGAAATACAAATTACGGATGCATTATTAACCCAAGCTAAAAACGGATGCGTGATTGCCTATAAATTCCAAGGCCGTCGTTTTGATTGTGGTAGTGCGGAAGGCTTTGTTGAAGCCACTAACTTCTGTTATGAAAATATTTACAAGAACGAAATTTAAGGATAAACCATGAGCAAACTTACCTGTTTCAAGGCCTATGATATCCGTGGACAATTAGGTACAGAACTAAACGAAGAAATAGCTTATCGTATTGCCCGCGCTTTTGCTCAATGGCTAAAGCCGGAATCTATTGTATTAGGTGGCGATATCCGTGCCACGTCTGCTAGTTTAAAAGCAGCCTTAGCTAATGGCTTAAGAGATGAAGGTATTGATGTATTTGATCTTGGCTTAACAGGCACAGAAGAAATTTATTTTGCTACTACCCACCTTAAAACATCTGGTGGTCTTGAAGTCACTGCTGCCCATAATCCCATTGATTAC
>JBEBWU010000107.1:0-6781 GCA_040391985.1 Entomomonas sp.
GAGGTTCGTCAGATACAGTACGTGATATTCGTGGTTTTGCTACTAAGTTTTATACCCAAGAAGGTAACTATGACTTAGTGGGTAATGATACACCTGTATTCTTTATTCAGGACGCCATAAAATTCCCTGATTTTGTGCATGCAGTTAAACCTGAACCTCATAACGAAGTACCACAAGGGCAAAGTGCCCATGATACTTTCTGGGATTGTGTTTCGTTACAACCAGAAGCTTTACATAATGTAATGTGGGCAATGTCAGACCGTGGTATTCCGCGTAGTTTAAGTACCATTGAAGGCTTTGGTATTCATACTTATCGCTTAGTGAATGCACAAGGTAAGAGTCATTTTGTACGTTTCCATTGGAAACCTAAATATGGCACAGTTTCTTTATTGTGGGATGAAGCAAACGCTATTATGGGTAGGGATCCAGACTTCCACCGTAAAGATTTCTGGGAACGAATTGAAGCTGGGCAATACCCTGAATTTGAGTTAGGTTTACAAATTATTCCAGAAGAAGATGAGCATAAATTTGATTTTGATATTTTAGACCCAACAAAATTAATCCCAGAAGCATTAGTCCCCGTGAGAATAGTCGGTAAAATGGTACTTAATCGTAACCCAGATAACTATTTTGCTGAAACAGAGCAAGTGGCTTTCTGTCCTGCGAATGTGGTACCAGGTATTGATTTTTCTAATGACCCATTATTACAAGGTCGTATTTTCTCTTATAGAGATACCCAATTACATCGTTTAGGTGGCGCTAATTTCCATCAAATACCTATTAATCGTCCAGTTTGTCCTTATCACAATCATCAGCGTGATGGTTTCCATCAATCTGAAGTGATTCAAGGGGCTAACTATGAGCCTAATTCAGTGAGTAACAATTGGCCAAGAGAAACACCAGAAGCAGCAAAAGATGGTGGTTATGATAGCTATCATGAGCGTATCGATGCACAAAAAATTCGTGAGCGTAGTCCATCGTTTGCTGAGTTCTATTCACACCCACGTTTATTCTGGCAGAGTCAAACTAAAGCAGAACAAGATCATATCGTAGGTGCATTTAGTTTTGAGTTAGGCAAAGTAGCTAGAAGATATATTAGAGAACGTATTGTTGATTTATTAGCACGTGTTGATCGCGAGTTAGCTAAACGAGTTGCTGCTAATTTAAGCATTAAGCTAACAGCAGAACAATTGAAATATCCTGTGCCTAAGGCAGTAAATGGATTAGAGAAAGACCCTGCACTCAGTCTTTATGCTAATAAAGAACGTCCAGTTGCAGGAAGTAAAGTAGCGATATTAGTGGCAGATGGTGTTTGTGGTACTTCTGTCGGTAAGATAAAAGATGCACTTACTAAAGCTGGTGTATTTAGTGTGTTATTAGCTCCTCGTTCAGGCATGGTGAAAACTCGCGAAGGTGAAGAGTTAATGGTTGACGATATTATTGGTGGTATGCCATCAGTATTAGTGGATGCAGTATTAGTACCTACAGGTAATGAGAATGTTGATACCTTAGCGGCTAATGGTGATGCTAAATACTATCTATTACAAGCCTTTAAACATCTAAAAGCAATTGCTTTGCAAGAGGATGGTAAAGAGGTGTTCGATGCTGCTACAGATTTAGTAGAGGATGCAGGTGTATTATTAGATGATGATCCTAAGAAATTAGTAGCTCGTTTATTAAAAGTAATGACACAACATAGAATTTGGGACAGAGAGGAAAATATTGGTTCTGTTCCTGCCTAAATTCTTGGCTACTCCTTTGGGCTATACAGTAAAATGTATGGCCCTTTTTTTACATAATTAATTATAAATTAATTGCTAATCATGGGGGCATCGTTAATACTTATCACCTAGTAATCTATTAACAATGGTAAGTGGCCAGCATGACGCAACTAAACAAGCAAAATATCTCCTATCAAACTATTGCTGAAAGCCTTTTAGGTAGAGCTTTAACAGCCCAAGATGGTATTGAGCAAAGTGTGCTAGATCAAACAGAGCAAAGATTGGGACAAACTTTACCAACAGAGTTGAAAAACCTCTATCAAACAGTGGGCAAAGTGCCGCAATTTATGAGTGCTTTTCAACTGTTTGCTTTACCTGAGCAATTACATATTAAAGATAATTTATTGGTTTTTTTAGAAGAGAACCAAGGTGTTTGTTATTGGGGTACTGATCAACAAGGTAAGGTTTTTCAGTGTGACGAAGATGCTTCTAGTTATGATTTAGAATTTGATCTACAGTCATTTTTAGAATTGATGCTCTATTATCAGGTAGCACAAGGAGCAGAGTTTAGTTACTGTTCTAATTTATTAGATCAAGAATTAGCCGAACTTTATAAGGAGGATGGTTGGCAGCAAGTTGGTAATTATGATGACTTGGTTATTTATCAGCTAAAGAATTATTTAATCTGGTATTTTAAAGACGAAGATAATAACGTTTTAGAAGATATGGTGTATTTTGTAAGCTTAGTAGAAATACCTGAACAAATCGTTGTTAAATATGTGTTAGAAGAAATATAGAGGTTAGTATTTAGTGGTTGGGTTGAAAAAAGACTTTTGACAACCCATTAAGCTAAAAGATAGGTAATAAAGGTTTGGTATGACAAAGCAACGAATTATTGTGGGAATAACAGGTGCGACAGGTTTTGTATATGGTGTGCATGCCCTCAAACTATTAAAAAAATTAAATGTAGAAAGTCATTTAGTGATCACCAAACCTGCCGAATTGACCCGTGAATATGAAACAGACTTTAGCAGAGAAGAAGTAAGAGATTTAGCAGATGTTAATTATGCAATTAGTGATATAGGCTCTGCTATTTCTAGTGGTTCTTTTAAAACCCTTGGTATGTTAATTGCCCCTTGTTCTGTAAGAACGCTAGGAGAAATTGCTAGTTGTGTTTCTTCTAATTTATTAACTCGAGCGGCTGATGTAGTGCTAAAAGAGCGACGTAGACTAGTATTAATGTTAAGGGAAACACCATTGCACACAGGTCATATTAAGCAAATGTTAGCTGTTAGTGAAATGGGAGGCGTGGTAATGCCTCCTGTACCTGCTTTTTATGATAAACCTAAATCATTAGATGATATGGTGCATCACTCAGTAGTAAGAGCTTTAGATTTATTTGGCTTAGACGTGACTGGTTTTCCACGTTGGGGTGAAGATATTAAACCTTAGTGCATTAGATATTTATCAGATAACTGTTGAGATTACTTGAAAAAATGACTAAACCTTTTGACCCTATTATTGATTTGAAAAAAACAACTGCACTAAAAAGTGGGGCAGTAGAGATTCTTGAACGTAAAAATTGTTTTAGTGGTTTTTATAAGTTGGATCGTTTAAAAATACGTCATAAACTTTTTTCTGGTGAAGAAGGGCCTATTCTTTCCAGAGAATTATTTGTTCGTCCAGATGCTGTTTGTATGCTGCCTTATGATCCTGTGTTAGATAAAGTAATCTTTGTTGAGCAAATGAGGGTGGGAGCAGTCGAAAAAAGTGCTAATCCTTGGATGTTAGAGCTAGTTGCTGGTCTAATTGATAAAGAGGGTGAAGACCCTGAAAATGTAGCTTATCGTGAAGCAATTGAAGAGGCTAATTTAGAAATTACAGAATTACTACCAATTACTCGTTATTATCCATCAGTGGGTGGTAGTAATGAATATATCTACTTATATTTAGGTATTTGTGATAGTAGTAAAGCAGGTGGTGTTCACGGTCTAAAGGAAGAAGGTGAGGACATTAGAACTCATGTCTGGACTTATAAAGAAGCAGTAAAAAACTTAAATAAAGGATTAATTCAAAACGCAGCAGGTATTATTGCCTTGCAATGGTTAATTATTAATAGAAGTAAGGTTCGTAAACAATGGTTGTAACTCAGAAAGAACATTATGCAGTTGATCTTTCAGCTCTACAGGCTATCTATGAGCGTAACTATGCATCTTTAATGCGATTACTGCCAGCCATTCGTGAAACGGGATATAGCCGTTGCATTGCTTTTACAGCAGATCAAAAAATAGCAACACGTTTAACCTTTACAGTACTTGAAAATAGCCCATACACTTCTTATATCTTATTAAAACAGGATAGTTTATTAGGTTGGATGGTAGCACCGCAGCTTTATATTCGTTGTTATCATGATGCACAATTGGCAGAAGTAACCTTTGCTCAAAATACCCGTAGCTTTAGAGGTGTGTATGCATATCCTAATAAAGCCATGCATCAGCCAGATGAGAAAAGACAGCTTAATCACTTTTTAGAGGAGTGGTTAATTCGTTGTCTATCATCGGGTTATGAAGTAGCTAATATAGAATTAAATAAATGACTGATGCAATTTATGGTTTTGTCTTTACCGCTAGCGATGAGCAGGATGCACTACAGCAACAGCATATAGGTCAAAGAGTAAACAGTGAAACTGCACCATGGACTGTTCATTATGATGTGGCTACTATTTATGTTAAACAGTGGCCTGTCGACTTGTGGTTTGTTGAGGTTGTTGAGGGTTTAGAGCATAGTCAATTAAGTGAAGACAATGATTATATAGCTGCAAATATTATTAGACCTTTAAAACAATTACCTTGTTCATTATTGTTTGGCCCTAAGGGCGAAAAGGTTTGTCAGCTATTGGATAATATATCTCAGATTACACTGCCACAAATAAATCAATTAGCAGCTTTAGCAAATCCGATCAGTACAGAAGCTTATGCCAATGTATGGAATACTTGGTTAAATAAAACCACTAATTCTACCATGCACCAAGATGCTGACCATTCTGGAACATTGGCCATTGGTGAAGGTGAAAATGCATCACCTATTTATAATGGTTTTTTAACAATCAATGATTTACTGCATAAAAGAGCAAAAGAGTTAGTAGGGGATGAAGCTTTTATTAGGCCTGCTGGTTATGACGATGAAGTATATCTAGCTGCTGAATGGAGTAAAGCCTGTAGTGTATTACTACAAACAGCAATGGGATTAGGTGCAGAGCAATATATTAATGGTAAAGACTTACCTTTATTGCTTTTAGGTTGGAAAGTGCTAAATAATATTTGAATATATTTATTGAAAGATAATTTATAACACCCTCTATTTAAGAGGTAGAAGGTTCTATATCTACTAGTTTAAGGCCAATTTGACAGCTTTTTCAGCATGGATAGATGTTGTATCAAATAAAGGCACTTTAGTATCTTGTTGCTTTATTAACATTCCAATTTCTGTACAACCGAGAATAATAGCTTCTGCACCTTCTGCGACTAATTTATCAATAATCGCTAAATAAGTTTGTTTTGATTCGGGTTTTATATTACCTACACAAAGTTCATGATAAATAATTTGGTGTACTTGTTGGCGGTCTTGTTCATTGGGCGTGATAACATTTATTCCATAATTATTAGTTAAGCGTCCTTTGTAAAACTCTTTTTCCATGGTAAAAGCTGTACCTAATAATCCTACTGTTTTAATATTTTTTTCTAGTAAGGCTTCACCTGTGGCGTCAGCAATATGAACTAATGGTATATTAATATTTTGTTGAATCTGTTCTGCTACGATATGCATAGTATTGGTGCAAACAACTAGAAGGTCTGCACTTGCTTTTTCAATATTAACAGCAGCCTCTGTTAAGTATTGTGCTGCTTGCTGCCAATTACCTTGTTGTTGTAAAGTTTCAATTTCAGCAAAGTCTACGCTGTATAAAACAATTTTAGCTGAATGCAAGCCACCTAACTGCTGTTTTACAAGGGTATTGATAAGTCGGTAGTAGTCTGTAGTACTTTCCCAACTCATACCACCTAATAAGCCTATGGTTTTCATATTACTTACTTTCTCCTGCAAATATTTTTAAAGTAGCTATTGCTATACAGTTGGTATTACTTTTCTGATTCGTTCAAAGATAAGCAAGGTATTTGTGGAGCCGCTGTTTTGGGTAAAATACCTGTTACTCTTGGATCAGCCATTACCTCAATTTGACGGCTAATAGGAATAAAGCCTGAGCGTTGGTAGAAGCTTAGTGCACTTGGATGATCTAGCGTACAAGTGTGGACCCAAAAGCGATTTATTGGGCGTGACCAAGCCAGTTCTAAAGCGCGATTCATCAACCACCGTCCTGCTCCACTACCTATAAGTTCGGAAGAAACACCAAAAAATGCTAATTCACATTCATTATTAACACGAAAATCTAATTCTAACAGTCCTGTACCATTGGGGGTAATTAAGACATATATTTCAACATTGGGGTTGTTGATAATGTCTGCTAAAGCAGCATCTGACATAATCAGTCTAGAGCTCCATAACCATTCTTCGCCTACACGACGATATAACGCTCGATAAACGTTTAAGTCTGGTTGTGGCCAGTGCTCTAATTCCCATTCAGAGATATTTCGTTCCGTACGAGAGGGTGGTGGAGACTTCATTTCTAGTGTTGTTACTACTGCAGCAACAGTATCCACAGGAAGATTATGGTAGCCAATGTTGATCATAATGACAGAATTAAGTTATTTAATAAGGAGAACTAAGCTTACTAAATGAAGTATAGATTATCAATGTTGTAATTATCTACTTTCATCTTCCTCTTTTACATGAAAACGAGAAGAGGCAATTCTCACAATTAGCACCGCAATTGCCAATAATAAAATAGCACCACATACTTGGATAATACCCCAATTAGGCTGATGATTATGGGATATATCAGAGATCAATAAACGAGTTAGTGCGGTAATAGAAACATAGATAAGAAAACGTACAGGCATTCGTTTTGTTTTAAAGTAAATGCCTACCATTGCACCTAATTCTAG